>QHVD01000117.1 GCA_003222235.1 Gemmatimonadota bacterium
CGGCGAGACGGGGTCGCCGTACCGTCTCAACGCCGACCTCAAGTACCATCCGCCGACGGCGTACGGCTTCTTTTATTTCGGCGGCGGGTTCGCCTTCCTGCACTCCACCGGGAACAGTCACGCCGGGGCGAACGCGTTCGCCGGCTGGGAGGGCCGGCGGGCGCGGCCGTTCAAGCCGTTCGCGGAGGCGAAGCTGGTGTTCGCGAGTACCACGTCGTTCAACATCGAGGGTGGGCTGAACTTCTCCCTCTAGAACTCGAAGCCCTCCATCCTCCGCAGGCCCATCCACAACGGGATGACCGTCGCCGCCGCGCAAATGCCGGCGGCGACCGCGAACCAGAGAATCATCCACGCGTCGACCACGACGCGCTGTCCCTCGTACACGGTCTGCGCGTACACGTACACGGCCTGGCGCAGCGCCACGATCACGGCCGCCAGCAGGACGACCGTCGTCATCATGTAGACGAGGCCGCCGAACGAGGTCGGGATCTGCGCGGCGTTCTCCGTCTCGAACTGCGGGTACAGCGCGCCGAAGCCGAGGGCCAGGGCCGCAATCGCGAACGTGAGCCCGCAGATGGTCACCAGTCCCATGACCATCATGAACCGGTCCACTTGGAGCAGCAGGTTGGTGAGGCCGGTGAGCAACAGGGCGAGCGCGAGCAGCGGCACCGTGCCGACCCAGTACTTGGACCACAACAGGGTCCGGAGGTCGAGCGGGCTCGAGCGCAGCAGCCACATCTGGCGGCCCTCGAGGGAGACGGCCGGGAAGATGAACCGTGCTGCGATCGCGGCGAGGACGAACCCCGCGAGCCCGAGGTTCAGGAACGACACCAGCGTCACGTAGAAGAAGCCCACCGGCTCGCCCCGGTGCAGCGGCAGCGCCTTGATGTTGAACAGGTACACGACGATCAGCACCGCGAGCAGGATCAGCTGGCTCCACTGCGTGGTGTCGCGAAAGAACAGTTTCACGTCCTTCAGGACGAACTCGCGCTTCGCCGCCGGGAGCGCCGCGAGCGCCCGACCCACGGTCCCGTCCCAGAACTTGCCGCTCACGAACCGCTCCGCTGCCTCCTGAGCCTTGGTGAAGCCGGGCGCGAACAGCCCCCGGTGCAAGATGGCGCCGAACGTGACGAAAGCGGCCGCGGTCGTCCAGAGCAGCGCCAGGGGCAACGGGTCCGGGACGTCCTGCAGGTACCGCATGATGGCCTGGGTCGCCCATTCGCTCGGCAGGAACGGCGACGTGGGCGTCCGCAGCACGGCGATGAACTCCAGCAGGTTGGCGAACCCCTCGGGGTGGGAGAGCTCTTCGGGGCGGATCAACCGCAACAGCATGATGAGCCCGCCTGCGGCGCCCAGCGCGACGATGGAAAGCAGGTCGCGGGTGCGTCGGGCGGGGAAGATGTTCACCAGCAGCAGCGTCACCGCCGACCCGGCCACGGCCGGCACCACGAGCATCGGAACCAGCGTGACCACGGCGTATGGCGCGAACAGCACCCCGCCTCGGTAGACCACGCCGTACGCCGCGAGGATCGGGACGGCCATCAGCGCCACCATCCACGACGAGTGGAGCAGCGTCTCGAGCAGCTTCGCGAGGTAGACCCGCAGCCAGTCCACGGGCGCCGAGACGAGAAGGTCCAGGTCCTTCGCCAGAAAGAAGCTCGATAGCGCGGTGATGACGTTCGACAGCACCAGGATGGCGATGAACGTCAGCAGCACCAGGGCCAACAGCTTCCCCGCGAGGAGCGGTCCCAGCTCCTCCACGCCGCGGAAGTACTTGAGGATCCGATACAGCACTCCGTAGACGAAGACCCAGAACGCGAGGGAGACGACCATGAGGATGACGAGCTTGCCGGGGCCGCCGCGCGAGCGCTCCTCGCGGAGCCGTTGGAGCACGGTGCGCCACTTGGGCTGCAGCACGTGCCACAGCGAGGGTTGCTTCATCCCCCGAGCACCTCGACCAGCTCGCGGACGTGCGCGCCGCCGGTGAGCTTGAGGAACAGCTCCTCGAGCGTCGCGTCCCCGGCGCGGTGCTGGCGCCGCACCTCGTCCACGGTGCCGGCGGCGACGATCCGGCCGTGCTGGATGATGGCGATCCGGTCGCACATCGCCTGCGCGACCTCGAGCGTGTGCGTGCTCATCAGCACCGTGCCGCCCTTGCCGACGAACTGCCGGAAGATGTCCTTCAGGAGCCGGGCGGCCTTGGGGTCCAGACCCACCATTGGCTCGTCCACGACGATGCATTCGGGCCGGTGGATCAGCGCGCTGGAGATGATGAGCTTCTGGCGCATCCCGTGGCTGTAGGCCTCCAGGAGCTCGTCCTTCCAGCTCGCCAGCTCGAACACCTCGAGCAGCTCGGCGATGCGCCGTTCCACCGCATCCCCATCCTGCCCGTACAGGCCGGCGACGAAGCGCAGGAATTCGGCCCCGGTGAGCTTGTCGTAGACGAACGGCCGGTCGGGAATGAAGCCGAGGCGCTGCTTCGCCGCCATGGGGTTCTGGTGCACGTCGTCGCCGCCGAGCAGCACGCGGCCGTCGGTCGGGCGGAGGATGCCCGCGATCATCCGCAGCGTGGTGGTCTTGCCGGCCCCGTTCG
This sequence comes from Gemmatimonadota bacterium, assembly GCA_003222235.1. Lineage (GTDB taxonomy): Bacteria > Gemmatimonadota > Gemmatimonadetes > Gemmatimonadales > GWC2-71-9 > AG12. Next base: position 2,594 of record QHVD01000117.1, read on the forward strand.
GTCCGAGGAACCCGTAGAGGACGCCCCGCGGCACGTCGAGGGAGATGTCGTCCACGGCGGCGAAGCTACCGTAGCGCTTGGTGAGGTTCTGCAACCGGATCATAGCGCCTCGAGCTTGAGTCGCCCGATCAGGCGCACCAGCTCCGCCTGCCGGGCGAGGCCCCCGGTCGAGAAGCGCAGGTGCGCCGCGTCGGCCGGGAACTGATCGAACGTCGGGTCCACCGCCACCCAGTCGCCGAGATAGACTTCGGCCCAGGCGTGATAGTAAAAGTGCCCGTTCACATGGGCGAGGCCGGCGACCGTTCGGGCGGGCAGGCCCACGGCCCGCGCGAGCTCCACGTAGCGCACCGCGTGCTCGTTACAGTCACTGCTCCGCCCGGCGAGCGCCCGCGCCGCGGTCGGCATGCTCACGGTGACCTGATCGGCCACGTTGGCCGCGACCCAGCGCACCAGCAGCTCGGCGGCGCGCGCCGGGTTGCGCTCGCGACGGGTGACCGCGAGCGCCCGCCCGCGGATACGGGCGTCGTCGCTCTGGATCAGCGGCTCGGGGTTGAGGAATGCGCGCAGGGTCGTGTCGCGCGCCGGGAGCTGGTAGCGGGCCACGAGCGCCGCGCCCGAATCCCGCCGCACGATCAGCGTGTCCCCGACGAGCCGCTGCCGCCCGGCCGTGAGCGCGAGGCCGCGCAGGTCCGCGCCGGTCAGGCGCACCCGCAGCTCCGCCAACGTATCCCGGGGCAGCTCCCCGCCCGCGGCGATCGCGGTGGTGGCGACGACGTCGCCGGGCCCGGGCGAGGCGCTGGCACGGGCCACCCGCACCTTATCCCGCCGCCGGAAATTCTCGTAGGCGATCTCGAACGCGGAACGCTCGATGGTGAAGCCCACCGGGTTCGTGGTCCGGACGATGTGTCCCTGTGCGTCGACCCAGGTGCTGCCGCGCATGCCTCCCGCCCCGGCCTTCATGTCGATCCGGAAGGCGCGGACCGTATCGAAGCGCACCGGCACCCAGGCCATGACGGTCGAGTCGTAATCCGCGCTGTCCGCCACGACCAGCGTGGATTCGGCGGCGCCCGTCAAGGCTACGTCCCGCTCGACCAGGAGCAGGGGGTCGAACACGCGGCTCGTGTAGCTCTTCCCCGGCCTGAGCTCGCCGCCGAACGCCAGTCGGAGCGGCAGCAGCGTGGGGAGCACGACGGGACGCGTGAGCGGCACGAGCGTCACCTGGGTGTCGCGGCCCGACATCAGCTGGACCGAGAGCAGCGTGTCGCCGTTGACGACGCCACGCGCCGTGAAGCGGCCGATGTCGCCGTCGAATTTCACGTCGACTTCCTCCAGCCGCAGCGCGCGCGAGAGTGTCGCCCGGCTCCGCGCGGTGGTCCGGTGCAGTACGCCGAGCGCCGGCACATCGAGGATCAGGAGGTCCTCCACCCGGATCGCGCTGCCGGACGTGTCGATGGTGAAGGAGGCGAACCCGACCTGCTGGCCGCCCACCACGAGGCGGTAGTACACGGTGCCGGGTGCGATCGAGCGGGCCGCCTCGGCGAGCCGCGCCGCCGTCGTGAGAAAGAACACGCGCTTCACGAGCCAGCCCAGCGAGGTCCCCCACGCGACCAGCACCACGATCGCCCACCCGCGGCGCGTCACGACTCGGCAGCTCCCTGGCGGTGCAGCACGGCCTCGAACGCCTCCCGATCCGCGGGCGTTTCCACGACGATCGCGACATCGCCGGGGAACGACGCGTTGCCGAGATGGGACTTGAGGACCGGCACCATCACCTCCGCCGAGTCCTCGACCGACAGGTTTCCGGCGCCGATGCCGAGCGGAGGCGCGGTGAGGGTCGCGAACTCCCACTCGCGCGCGCGCTGCAGCGCCGATCGCCAGGCCCGCGCCACGCCATCGCGGCTGATTGGCTCCGTGTCGCTCTGGATGATTGCGTGAATCACGAACTGCGCCGGGAGATCGCCGCCGCCGGCCGTCACGACGGCGGCGCCGACCACCAGCTCCTGCTGCACGTGCAACCGATTCGTGAACTCGGCGCCGCCCACCCCCTCCAGCCGGCTGACGGCCGGCGTCGTAGGGTCGAGGCGGGCTGTGGTAGGGCGAACGATCGCGTCGGAGGGCAAGAACGCGAGATCGTCCACGACCACACGGATCACCTGCTCTCGGCCTCCCGCGAGCGACGATAGATCAGGGTCGCCTCGTCCGGCCGGTTGAGCCGATCGAGCACGATCCCGAGGCCGTATAGCGCCCTGGCGTTCCGCGGCTCGAGCTCGACCGCGCGCTCGAAGGCGGCGAGCGCGCCGGACAGGTCGTTCGCGCGGTTCAGGGCGTTGCCGAGCTGATACCACGTGGCGGCGCGCCCGGGGTCGAGCTCCGCTGCGCGCGCGAGCTGCGGTGCCGCCTCGCTCCACAACCCCCGGCGCGACAGCAGCAACCCGAGCGCGAGGAGCGCGTCCACGTGCTCCGGCTGGCGCCGCAGCGCCCGCTCGAGGTCGCGCCGTGCGGCGGCGTAGTGGCTTCCGGCGGCGAGGCGCTTGGCGCGCTCCACGAGCAGCAGGACGTCGTCGGGATCGGCGGCGAGCGCCCGGTCGAGATCGACCGGCAGCGGCTGCGCTGCAGCCGGTCCGACCGTCCCCGGGGCGGGCGGCGCGGCGGGCGCGTCCGGGATGGGGACGGGGGGCGCTTGGGAGGCGGGGGGGCCGAGGGGGCCGCTAGGGCCGGAGGCGGTAGCTGGGGGAGGAGCCGCGTCGCCGGCGGGGAGCTCGATCTGGACCGGCGGCGGCAGGCTGTCGCGCCGGACCTCCGCGGACGAAGCGACGGTGTTGGTCTCCGCGAGCGATTCGGCCTCCTCAATCAGGTCGGATGCCACCCGTGCCCGGTCGGCAGCCGACTGCCAGCGGGGCTCCCGCTTGCGGATCACCCGACCACCTCGCTGGAGAGCCAGGAGAGATAGAGGTCGAGCCCGCGATCGACCGGCAGCGCGAGGAGCTCGGGCACCTGGTAGGGGTGCTGCGCCCATACCGCCGCACGCAGAGCGTCCCACTTGGATACGTCAGTCTTCAGCAGCACCACGACTTCGGTCTCCTCACTCAGCTCACCTTCCCAGCGGTAGATCGATCGGGCGCCGCTCAGGATCGTCCCGCAAGCTACCACCCGCTCCCGGACGAGCGCTGTGACGAGCCGACGCGCGTCCTCCTCGGCTCCGAGCGTCGTCAACACGACCAGCGCAGTGGGGTCCATGCGGGGGACGCCAAGCTACGGAAATCGTGGGAGTTAGGCAAGACGAGGGCGAGAGTTGACCGGGGTGCGCTCGCGCCTCTACGCTTCAAGGCTATGTCCAGCGAGTCATTGGTCGTCAGGGGTGCCCGCGAGCACAACCTCAAGAACGTCACCGTCGAGATCCCACGCAACCGCCTCACAGTCATCACGGGACTGTCGGGGTCGGGGAAATCGTCGCTCGCGTTCGACACGATCTACGCCGAAGGACAGCGTCGCTACGTCGAGTCCCTCTCCGCCTACGCCCGCCAGTTCCTCGGGCTCATGGAGAAGCCGGACGTGGACGCGATCGAGGGCCTTTCCCCGGCGATCTCCATCGAGCAGAAGACCGCGGGCCACAACCCGCGCTCCACCGTCGGGACCATCACGGAGGTCTACGACTACCTGCGCCTGCTCTGGGCGCGCGGGGGTACGCCGCACTGCCCCAAGGACGGATCGCCCATCGAGCGCCAGAGCGCGTCGCAGATCACCGATCTGGTGCTCGACTGGCCCGAGGGGACGAAGGTCGAGGTGCTCGCGCCGCTCGTGCGCGGTCGCAAGGGCGAGTTCCGCGACGTGTTCGAGGCCGCGCGCAAGCAGGGCTTCGTGCGCGTGCGCGTGGACGGCGAGACGCACGACCTGTCCCAGGTCCCCAAGCTCAACCGCCGCCAGAACCACGAGATCGCGGTCGTCGTGGATCGGCTGGTCGTGCGCAAGGCGGACCGGGGCCGGCTCGCCGACTCGATCGAAACCGCGCTCAAGGCTGCCGACGGGACCGTGGAGGTCGTCCGCCAGGGCCAGGGGGGCGGGGGGGGCGGCCCGAGAGCGACGCTCTTTTCCGAGCGCTATGCGTGCCCCGAGTGCGGGCTCTCGCTGCCGGAGCTCGAGCCGCGGCAGTTCTCGTTCAACTCGCCCTTCGGTGCTTGCCCGGAATGCTCGGGGCTCGGCGTGCGACGCGAGGTCAACGCCGATCTCGTCCTCGGCGATCCCAGCCTCTCGATCCTGGAGGGAGTCATCCTCCCTTGGGGCGAGCCGAGCGGCTACCTGAGGAAAGTCATCCTGCCTTCGCTCGCCCGCGCGTTCAAGTTCGAGCTGAACGCGCCATGGAGGGACCTCGCGCCACCGGTGAAGAAGGCGCTGCTCTACGGTGCGCCGGGGCGCACGCTCACGTTTCACTACGACTCGAGCAGCCCCCAGGGCGAGTACCAATCGGCGTGGGAAGGGGTTCTCAAGCACGTCGAGCGCCGCTACCGCGAGACGGCGTCGGACGGCGTGCGGGAGCAGCTGGAGGAGTACATGGTCGAGCAGCCGTGCCCGGCGTGTCGCGGCAAACGGCTCCGGCCCGAGAGCCTCTCCGTCCTGGTGCACGGGAAGAGCATCGGCGACGTGGTCGAGTTGTCGGTCGCGGACGCGCTGGCGTTCTTCGAATCGCTGCCGCTCCGCGGCAACGGCCGTCCCGGCCTCGACCCGGCGATCGCCGGGCCGATCCTGAAGGAGGTGAACGACCGGCTCCGGTTCCTGAGGAACGTGGGCCTCGAATACCTCACCCTCGGGCGGTCCGCGGAGTCCCTCTCGGGCGGCGAGGCGCAGCGCATTCGCCTCGCGACCCAGATCGGCAGCCGCCTCGTCGGTGTGCTCTACATTCTCGACGAGCCGTCGGTCGGTCTGCACCAGCGCGACAACGCCCGGTTGCTCGCGACCCTCAAGGACTTGCGCGACCTCGGCAATACCGTGCTGGTCGTGGAGCACGACGAGGAGACGATCCGCTCGGCCGACCACGTCGTGGACCTGGGTCCCCGCGCCGGCCGGCACGGCGGCGAAGTGGTTGTCACCGGGTCGTTCGGCGAGATCCTCAGCCACCCCGATTCGCTCACCGCGCGCTACCTGCGGGGCGAGCTGCGCATCCCGGTTCCTCCCCGGCGGCGGGTCGCCGACCCCGAGCGCCGGCTCGGCGTGGTGGGCGCGCGGCAGCACAACCTCCGCAACCTCACCGTCGAGTTCCCGCTGGGACTGTTCACTGCGGTCACGGGCGTGTCGGGCTCGGGGAAGTCCACGCTCGTCACCGACATCTTGTACCGCGCGCTGGCCCGCCATTTCTACCGCGCCAGGGTGCTCCCGGGGGCCCACGACCGGATCGAAGGGCTCGACCGGATCGACAAGGTGATCGACGTCGACCAGAGCCCCATCGGCCGGACGCCCCGCTCGAACCCCGCGACCTACACCGGGCTGTTCACGCCGATCCGCGAGCTGTTCACCTACCTTCCGGAATCGAAGCTGCGCGGCTACGGGCCTGGCCGGTTCTCGTTCAACGTGAAGGGCGGGCGCTGCGAGGCGTGCCACGGGGACGGACTGGTGAAGGTCGAGATGCACTTCCTCCCCGACGTGTACGTCCCGTGCGAAGTCTGCAAGGGGCGGCGCTATAACCGGGAGACGCTCGAGGTCCGGTATAAAGGAAAGTCCATCGCCGACGTGCTCGAAATGTCGGTCGCCGAAGCGCTCGACTTCTTCGAGAACCAGCCGCGCATCCGGACGAAACTGGAGCTTCTGAACGACGTAGGACTGGGGTATATCCACCTCGGCCAGTCCGCGACGACCCTGTCCGGCGGCGAGGCGCAGCGGGTGAAGCTCGCGACCGAACTGGCCAAGCGTGACACGGGGCGCACGCTCTACATCCTGGACGAGCCGACGACGGGGCTGCACTTCGAAGACGTACGGCTGCTCCTCGAGGTGCTCCACCGCCTCGTGGACAAAGGCAATACAGTGGTGGTCATCGAGCACAATCTCGACGTCGTGAAGACCGCCGACTGGGTCATCGACCTGGGTCCGGAGGGCGGAGCGGCGGGGGGGACCGTGGTCGCTGCCGGGACGCCGGAGCGCGTGGCGCGGGTGGAGGCCTCGTACACGGGCCGGTTCCTCCGCAAGGTGCTGGCGGTCGGGGATTAGGACCGTAGGTTGCTAGGGGTGCGAGACTGACGGGATGGATATGGAAGGGGTCCTCGCCATCATCTTTATCTTCGGGGGTGGGTCTCTCTTCCTGCTCGCCCTCTCGCCCGTGGGCAGAGCGCTCGCCGAGCGGATCCGGCGCCAGGGCGGTGCGGCACTCCCGGAAGACGTCCGGGCGGAGCTCGACGCGCTCCGCTCGGAGCTGTCGGGTGAGGTGCAGCAGCTCCGCGTGGAGGTGAGCGAGCTCAGCGAGCGCATGGACTTCGCCGAGCGGCTGCTCGCGAAGAACCGCGACGCGCAGCAGATCGGGCCGGGGCAATGAGCGGCGGAGAGCGCGTGTCCGAGGCGGAGCGGCTCGCGCGGCGGAGCGAGTGATGGACCCGGTGTTCATCCCCATCATCGCGATCGGCGGGTTCTTCGCGTGGATGATCGCGTTGACCGTGAGCAAGGCCTACGCGGCAAGGCTCGCGGCGCAGACCCGGGTGGTTCCCCAGGCCGGCGCGGGCCAGGAGGAGGTGCTCGCGGCGGTGGAGGAGCTGCGCCGGGAGGTGGCGGAGCTGGCGGAGCGGGTAGATTTTACCGAGCGCTTGCTCGCCAAGTCCCGTGCGGAGGAGGGGCCTGCGCCGCCCCGCTGAACGGGGGAAATGCTTGGCTTGCGGGAGGCGTACATGATTCAGGGTCAGGTCTCGGAGCTCGCCGAGCGATTAGATTTTGCCGAGCGGCTGCTCGCCGAGCGGCGGGAGCGCAAGTTGGGCGCGGGGCCATGAGGGCCCGCCAGTACATAGAGGGTCGTCATGGGCATTTTTGACCGTCTCTCGACGCTGATCCGGTCGAACATCAACGACCTGATCTCCCGTGCCGAGAACCCCGAAAAGATGCTGAACCAGCTGATCGTCGATATGCGCACTCAGCTGGCGAAGGCGAAGCAGCAGGTGGCCGCGGCCATCGCGGACGAGAAGCGCCTGGCCGCGCAAGTGGACCAGGAGCGAAAGGCCGCCGAGGATTGGGAGCGGCGCGCCGTGCTCGCGGTGCAGGAAGGGCGCGACGACCTCGCGAAGCAGGCGCTGCTGCGGCACAACGAGCACGCCCAGGGCGCGTTGCAGCTGCACGACACGTGGATCAAACACCGAGAGGAGACGGAGAGGCTCAAGGTCTCGCTGCGACAGCTCAACGATCGGATCGAGGACGCGCGGCGCAAGAAGAACATCCTGATTGCCCGCCAGAAGCGCGCCGAGGCCCACAAGCGCATTCAGGAGACGATGTCTTCGATCGGCGACAAGAGCGTGTTCGAGACGTTCGAGCGCATGGCGGAGCAGATCGAGCACGAGGAGCGCAAGCTGATTGCGGCGGCCGAGGTGAACGAGGACCTGTCCGGCGACACGCTGCTCAAACAGTTTCAGTCCATCGAGGTGAAGGCGGACGCGGATCAGCAGCTCCTCGAGCTGAAGCGCAAGATGGGGCTCCTGCCCGCCGCGTCGCCGGCCGAGGCGAAGCAGCTCGGCAAGGGAGCCAAGGAGGCCGAGCTGATCGAGGATGACGACCCCGAGCACCAGCACTGAACACTGAGCCGTCGTCCGCGCGGTTGTCGGGCGCCACGTTCGTGGCGCTCTTTGTTGCCGCCCTGACCATCTGGTTCTTCATCCGGGTGGTCGACGTCGTGTTGCTGGTGTTCATCGCCGTCCTGTGTGCAGTCTACCTCTCGGCGGTCGTCGCGACCCTCGCCGCCGTGGCGGGAACGGGCGCCCTGCTGGTGCCGCCGGTCATCGAGCAGACGCAGGCGCTGGTCTCGGGCTTGCCGCAGACCCTCACCGGCATCCAGAACGTCCTCGCCCGCTGGGCCAGCGATTATCCCGTGCTGCGCTACACCGGCCTCGCCGATCCCTCGGCGGGGTTTGTGGCCGGCCTGATCGACGACGCGGCGGCCTTCTTGCGTGGCTCGCTGCTCCCGTACGCGCGTGCCGGCGGGAAGCTGTTCATCGAAGGCGCGAGCGTCGTGGTAATGGCGCTGTATCTCGCGAACCGGCCCCGGCTGTACCGCGACGGCATCCTGTCGCTGGTCTCGCCGCGGCGCCGCGCCGTCGGCACCCGCGTCCTCGACGACGCGGGTGCGACCCTACGCGCGTGGGTCGTGGGTCAGCTCCTCGCCATGACGGTGTTGGGCGTGCTCACGGCCATCGGCCTGTGGGCGCTGGGTGTGCCGTATTGGCTCGCCTTCGGCATCTTTACCGGGCTCGTCGCGGTCGTGCCGTTTTTCGGCACCCTCTTCTCCACGCTCCTCCCCGCGCTGTTCGTCGTGGGAACCGGCGACTGGCTCAAGGTGCTCGCGGTGATCGCGCTCGGCGTCGCGGTGCACGTGGTCGAGTCGAACTACGTCGTGCCGCGCATCATGGAGCGGCGGGTGTCGCTGCCCCCGGTGCTCACGATCACGAGCGTCCTCATCATGGGCGCGCTGCTCGGCGTCGTCGGGCTCGTCGTGGCCGTGCCGGTGCTCGCGGTCGCCCTGGTGGTCATCCGCCACGTCTTACAGGCCGAGATCTACGGCGACACCCGTCACCCTGAGCCGGCCGTGCTGCGCGCGAGCGGGGAGCAGCGGACGCCGCGGACGCAGCTCACCGTCTGATGCCGCCCCCGAAGACGCACCGCTTCTTGATCATCGCCGACGGACAGTTCGGGCCCCTGACGTCGAAGACCGCCAACTGCTGCATCCGCTACATGCCGGAACGGATCGTGGGAGTCCTCGACCGCTCCCACGCCGGAAAGACCGCTCAAGCCGTGCTGGGCTTTGGCGGCGCGATCCCAGTGGTGGGTGAGTTCGAGCGCGGCCTGGCCCTGGGCGCGAGCGCGGTCCTCATCGGTATCGCCCCGACCGGCGGCCAACTGCCGGCCGAGTGGCGCGGCTGGCTGCGCACCGCCATCGAGCGCGGGTTCGAGATCTGGAGCGGCCTGCACACGTTCATCGGCGACGACCCCGAGCTGGGCGCGCTGGCGCGAGAGCGCGGCGTGCGGATCCTGGACGCGCGCAAGCCGCCCCCGAACCTCCCGGTCGCGGACGGGCGCGCGGCCGAGGTGGGCGCTTACGTGGTCCAGACCGTCGGATCGGACTGCAACGTCGGGAAGATGACGGCGCAAGTCGAGCTGCGGGACGCGCTGCGGCAGCGGGGGCATCGCACGCGCTTCGTCGCGACCGGGCAGACGGGGATATTCATCGAGGGGTGGGGGATCGCCGTGGACGCGGTGGTGGCGGATTTCGTCGCCGGGGCGGCGGAGACCCTGGTCCTCGAGGCGGCGAAGGACGCCGACATCGTTCTCGTCGAGGGGCAGGGGAGCCTGATCCACCCCGGTTACTCCGGCGTCACCCTCGGCCTGCTGCACGGCTCCTGTCCGGACGCCCTGATCCTGTGCCACCAGGCGACGCGCACCTACATCGGCGACTATCACGGGCGAGAGCCGTGGGTGAAGATCCCGCCGCTCCCCGAGCTGGTGGAGATCTACGAGCGGGCGGCGGCGCCGGTCCGGCCGGCGAAAGTCATCGGTATCTGCCTCAACACGTTCGATCTGACGGACGCTCAGGCGGAGGCCGCGATCTCCCGCGCGGCCGCCGACACGGGCCTGCCCACCACCGATCCGGTGCGGTTCGGGGCTGCGCCGTTGGTGGACGCGATCGTGCGCGAGGCGATGGCCGCGCGTTGACGCCCCCATGACGCTCTCCTTGCATAACACGCTCACGCGCCGCGTCGAGCCGTTTCAGCCACTTGTCCCGCCGCGCGTCACGCTCTACACGTGCGGTCCCACGGTCTGGAACTACGCCCACATCGGCAACTTCCGCACGTTCCTGTTCGAGGACCTGCTGCGCCGCCACCTCGAGTTCTCGGGCTACGAGGTGTTCCACATCATGAACCTCACGGACGTGGACGACCGCACCATCAAGGCCGCGGCGGCGGCGGGGAAGCGGCTCGCGGAGCACACGGCGCCGTTCGTCGAGGCGTTCTTCGAGGACAGCGAGTACCTCCGCATCCGGCCGGCCCACGTCTACCCGCGGGCGACGGAATCGGTGCCGGCGATGGTCGCGCTGGTGGAGCGGCTGCTCGAGCGAGGGGTCGCCTACAAGGGCGAGGACGGGTCGGTGTACTTCGCCATCGGGAAGTTCCCGGGTTACGGGCGGCTCTCGAACCTCGACCGCCGCGAGCTGAAGGTGGGCGCCCGAGTGGCGAGCGACGAGTACAAGAAGGACGACCCACGCGACTTCGCCCTATGGAAGAAGGCGGAGCCGATCGACGAGCAGGTGGGCGCGGCCTGGGATGCGCCGTTCGGGCGCGGGCGCCCGGGGTGGCACCTCGAGTGCTCGGCGATGTCGCTCGACGAGGTGCGCCGGCGGTTCGCGGTCGAGACGCTCGACATCCACGCGGGGGGCGTCGATCTCATCTTCCCACACCACGAGGACGAGATCGCCCAGTCCGAGGCCGCGACCGGGTGCCCGTTTGCGCGATACTGGCTGCACGGCGAGTTCCTGAACGTCCGGGGCACGAAGATGTCCAAGCGGTTCGGGAACTTCCTCACGGCGCGGGATCTCCGCGACCAGGGCGTGAACGCGGCTGCCGTGCGGCCCCTGGTGTGGCAGACGCACTATCGCCAGCCCCTGGACTTGAACGACGAGGCGCTCGAAGGCGCCAGGCAGGGCGTCAAGCGGCTGGGCGAGCTCCACGAGCGGCTGCGGGAGCGCGGCCGATCGGATTCGGCGGGGCCCGCCGGGACGGAGGTGCTCGCCGGGCTGTCGAGGGACGTCGCGCGGGACGTCGCCGCCGCGCTCGACGACGACCTGAACGCGCCGCAGGCCGTGGCGACCGTGTTCGACTTCGTGCGCGCCGCCAACCGGGAGCTGGACCGTGCGGCGGGAGGAGCGGCCACGGCCCTGGCCACCTTCGAGCGGATCATGGGCGTTCTCGACGTCCTTCCCACGCCCAGGGCGCTCACTCCCGAGTTCCGGCGCTGGATCGAGGAGCAGCTCGCGGCCCGAGAGCGGGCCCGTAAGACGAAGGATTTCGAGGAGGCGGACCGCATCCGCGTGGAGCTCCGGGCCCGCGACGTCGAGCTCGAGGACACGCCCAGCGGCACCAAGTGGCGGGTCCTCTAGACCCCGGTGCTCGGGTCTCCTACGTTTCGAGAGCGCGGCAGGGTAGGCCGGGCTGACGTAGCTCAAGTGGTAGAGCAGCTGATTTGTAATCAGCCGGTTCCCGGTTCGAGTCCGGGCGTCAGCTCCTCCCCAGCACCCCGAAGTCCCCGGGGTTGACTAACCTCGTGCGCGCGGAATAAGATAGAAGGCTTGGCAGAGCCGTATCCGGAGGGAGGCACTCTACCCGGAGGTCCAGCACACCCCGCGCTTCATGGAACGCGGGGTGCATTGTCAGTAGGGGTGCAGTTGGGGGCTGGGGAACGGGTGACTGGTGGAGCGAGCGGGGCGCGCGAAGAGCCGGCGTGGTGGGGTGCCCGAGCGGCCAAAGGGAGCAGACTGTAAATCTGCCGCGCTTAGCGCTACGAAGGTTCGAATCCTTCCCCCACCACTCTCCGGGCGCGCGGGCGTAGCTCAGTTGGTAGAGCATCAGCCTTCCAAGCTGAGGGTCACGGGTTCGAGCCCCGTCGCCCGCTCTCTTGCTCGCGTAGCTCAGTCGGTAGAGCGCGTCCTTGGTAAGGACGAGGTCACCGGTTCAATCCCGGTCGCGAGCTCTGTGAAGAAAAGAGGCGTAGAAAAGAGGCGTGAAAAAAAGGCGTGAAAAGACGGCGTGACAAAGCAGCGTGGAAGAGCCGCGTTGCGTTTCACCGTTCGTTTTCACGACTCGTTTGTACGGTTCTTTTTCACGATTCTTTTTGACGACTCTTTTCCACGATTTCTTTTCACGATTCTTTAGGGGACCCCATGGCCAAGGCCAAATTCGAGCGGACCAAGCCCCATGTGAATGTCGGGACGATCGGGCACGTGGATCACGGCAAGACGACGTTGACGGCGGCGATCACGAAGGTGGCGGAGGCGAAGGGGCTGGCGAAGTACGTGTCCTACGACGAGGTGGCGAAGGCGAGCGCAGCGCAGGGGCGGCGGGACGCGACCAAGATTTTGACGATAGCGACGGCGCATGTGGAGTATGCGACGACGCAGCGGCACTATGCGCACGTGGACTGTCCGGGGCACGCCGACTACGTGAAGAACATGATCACGGGGGCGGCGCAGATGGACGGGGCGATTTTGGTGGTGAGTGCGGTGGACGGGCCGATGCCGCAGACGCGGGAGCACATTTTGTTGGCGCGGCAGGTGAACGTGCCGTATATCGTGGTGTTTTTGAACAAGTGTGATTTAGTGGACGATGCGGAGCTCTTGGATTTGGTGGAGCTGGAGGTGCGGGAGTTATTGGCGAAGTACGAGTATCCGGGGGATGATGTGCCGGTGATCCGGGGGTCGGCGTTGCGGGCGTTGGAGGGGGAGGCGGGGGCGGTGGGGAAGATTTGGGAGTTGTTGGAGGCGTTGGACCGGCACGTGCCGATTCCGGAGCGGGAGGTGGACAAGCCGTTTTTGATGCCGGTGGAGGATGTGTTTTCGATTACGGGGCGGGGGACGGTGGCGACGGGGCGGATCGAGCGGGGCAAGGTGAAGGTGGGGGATGAGGTGGAGATGGTGGGGTTTGGGACGGACAAGCGGGCGGTGGTGACGGGGGTGGAGATGTTTCGGAAGTTATTGGACGAGGGGCAGGCGGGGGACAACGTGGGGTTGTTGCTGCGGGGGATCGAGAAGCAGGAGATTGAGCGGGGGATGGTGCTGGCGAAGCAGGGGTCGATCACGCCGCACACGTTGTTTGACGGGGAGGTGTACGTGTTGACGAAGGAGGAGGGGGGGCGGCACACGCCGTTTTTCAAGGGGTATCGGCCGCAGTTTTATTTTCGGACGACGGATGTGACGGGGACGGTGGAGTTGCCGGGGGGGGTGGAGATGGTGATGCCGGGGGACAACACGAAGATGACGATCGAGCTGATCACGCCGATCGCGATGGAGGAGGGGCTGCGCTTCGCGATCCGCGAGGGCGGCCGCACGGTGGGTGCAGGAGTGGTGACGAAAATCTTGAAATAGTGCGGAGTGAGGAACCATGGCCGGCAAGATCCTAATTCGTCTCAAGGCGTTCGACCACGCGCTGATCGACCAGGCGGCGGCCGATATCGTGCGCACGGCCGAGAAGACCGGCGCGCAAGTCTCGGGGCCCATTCCCCTCCCCACCAAGCGGCAGCTGTGGACGGTGCTCCGGAGCCCGCACATCGACAAGAAGAGCCGCGAGCAGTTCGAGCTGAAGACCCACAAGCGGTTGATCGACATCCTGGACTCGCGGCCCCAGACGGTCGATGCGCTCACGAAACTCGATCTGCCGGCGGGCGTGGACGTCGAGATCAAGGTGGAATAGGTGAACGGATTGATCGGTCGCAAATTGGGGATGACGCGCCTGTTCAACGAGGACGGCGCCACCGTCCCGGTGACGGTGATCGCGGCGGGCGCGTGCCCCGTCGTGCAGGTGACGGGGTCGCACGTGCAGCTCGGTTTCGGGGTGCGCAAGCCGAAGCGCACGCCGAAGGCGTTGCTCGGGCACGTCAGGAAAGCGGGCCTCGAGACGACGCCTCACGTGCTCCGAAGCTTCCCCCTCGCGGGCGAGCCGCCGAAACCCGGCGAGGTCGTGACGGTGGGCATCTTCAAGTCGGGGGACCTGGTGAAGGTCACGGGCGTGACCAAGGGGCGGGGCTTTCAGGGCGTGGTGCATCGCCATCACTTCGGCGGGGGCCCCGAGACGCACGGCAACACGCGTCACCGCAAGCCCGGGTCGATCGCGCCGGGGACGGACCCCTCGCGCATCATCAAGGGGAAACGGATGCCGGGGCACATGGGCGCGCGCCGTTTCACGGAGCTCGGCCTGCGGGTCGTGAGAGTGGACGTCGAGCGAAACCTGTTGTTCGTCCGGGGCGCCGTCCCGGGCCCCATGAATGGACTCCTCAGCGTCCGCAAGCAGGGAGGTCCGAGCCGCCATGATTGAGGCTCCCCACTACTCGGCCACCGGGTCCAAGCAAGCGGCGGTCCCCCTGCCGGCGGCGCTGTTCGACGGCACGGTCAACGAGCCCGTGCTGCACCGGGCGGTCGTCACCTATCTGGCCAACCAGCGCCAGGGGACGCACGAGACCAAGACGCGCCGCTGGGTGGCGGGCGGCAACCAGAAGCCGTGGCGGCAGAAGGGCACGGGCCGCGCGCGGCAGGGCTCCATCCGCGCTCCCCACTGGCGCCACGGCGGCATCGTGTTCGGGCCGCACCCGCGCGACTACCGCCTCGCGATCCCGAAGAAGATCCGTCAGCTCGCGAAGAAGTCGGCGCTCAACGCCCGGGCCCGCGAGGGGGCGCTGCTGGTCGTGGATCCGCTTGCGTACGAGAAGCCGAAGACCAAGATGCTGGCCGAGTTGCTCGCGAGCCTGGGGCTCGCGGGCCGGAAGGCGCTGGTGCTGACGGCGGGCGCCGAGCAGGCGCACAACGTGTATCTCTCGGGCCGCAACCTTCCCGGCGTCCACGTGATGCGGTTCGCCGACGCGACGGCGTACGAGATCCTGTGGTCGGACGCCGTGGTGGTGGAGCTGCCCGCGCTGGCCGGGGGCGGCGGGGACGAGGCGACCGCGGCGCAGCAATCGGAGGCCGGAGATGGCTGACGCTCACCGGACGATCGTGGCGCCGGTGGTCACCGAGAAGTCGTCGGCGGCGTACGCGGCGCGCAAGGAGTACGCGTTCCGGGTGGACCTGGGTGCGAGCAAGCCGCAGATCAAGGCGGCGATCGAGTCGCTGTTCAAGGTCACCGTGACCGATGTGCGCACCCTGGTGGTGCGCTCCAAGCGGCGCAGCCAGGGGCGCTACGTGGGCCGGCGGCCGTCCTGGAAAAAGGCGATCGTGACCCTGAAAGAGGGGGACGCGATCGAGGTGTTCGAGGGCTGATATGGGCATCCGACAGTTCAAGCCGGTGACCTCGTCGACGCGGTTCCGCTCGGTATCGGACTTCGCCGATGTCACCCGCTCCGAGCCCGAGCGGTCGCTGCTCGAGCCGCTGCGGCAGACCGGCGGCCGCAACAACAAGGGCCACATCACGACGCGCCACCAGGGAGGCGGCCACAAGCGCCGCTACCGCCGGATCGACTTCCGGCGCAACAAGTTCGGCGTGCCGGCAAAAGTGGCGTCGATCGAGTACGACCCGAACCGCACCGCGCGCATCGCGCTGCTGTACTACGCGGACGGCGAGAAGCGCTACATCCTCGCGCCGCAGGGGCTGCGCCCCGGTGACACGGTCGTCTCCGGTCCGGGCGCGGACATCCGCGTGGGGAACGCGATGCCGCTGTTCGAGGTCCCGCTCGGGACCACGGTGCACAACGTGGAGCTCAAGATCGGCCGCGGCGGGCAGCTCGCCCGCTCCGCGGGCACGGGGGTGCAGGTCGTGGCGAAGGAGGGGAACTACGTCACCCTGCGGCTGCGCTCCACCGAAATGCGCATGGTCCGCGGCGAGTGCCTCGCCACGGTCGGCGAGGTGTCGAACCCCGAACACGAGCTGCTCTCGGTCGGCAAGGCGGGGAAGACCCGCTGGCTCGGGCGCCGGCCCCGGGTGCGCGGCGTGGCGATGAACCCGGTGGATCACCCGCTGGGCGGCGGTGAGGGGAAGACCTCGGGCGGGCGGCCCCCGACGTCCCCGTGGGGCAAGGTGGAGGGCCGCAAGACGCGGCACAAGAAGAAGGCGTCGACGAGACTCATTGTCCGGGGTCGGAAGCGGGGGAAGGCGACACAATGACAATGTGGAGTGTGGAGTGTGGAGTGCGGAATTTCTGGGTGAGCTTCGTAGCGAACGACCTCTCCCTTGCAACTCCGCATTCCGCATTCCGCACTCCGCATTAGGAACGGAGATCAGAGAGATGGGCCGCAGCGTCAAGAAGGGCCCCTACGTGGAGCCGTCGCTCCTGGAGAAGATCCGGGTCCTGAACGAGAGGAACGAGAAGAAGGTGTTCAAGACGTGGTCCCGGCGGAGCACCATCACGCCGGATTTCGTGGGCCACACCCTGGCGGTGCACAACGGGAACAAGTTCATCCCGGTCTACGTGACCGAGAACATGGTGGGGCACAAGCTCGGCGAGTTCGCCGCCACGCGGCTGTTCCGCGGGCACAGCGCCAGGGGCTCGGCCGCGGAGCGCGAGGCCGAGGCGGCGGCGCCGCCGCCGAAGGCGTGAGCGATGCGGGCGCGAGCGATCCAACGGACCGTGCGGCAGTCGGCGCGCAAGATGCGCCTCGTCATGGACCAGATCCGCGGGGCTCGGGTGCCGGAGGCGTACGCCGTCCTCCGGTTCTCGAAGAAGCTGGCGGCGAAGCAGATCCACAAAGTGCTCAAGTCGGCGGTGGCGAACGCCGAGCAGCAGGCGCGGCGCCAGAACGCGGCGTTCGATCCCGACGGGCTGCGCGTCGCCTACGCGGTCGTCAACGAGGGGCCGACCCTGAAGCGCTTTACCTCGGCGGCGATGGGTCGGGCGACGCCGATCCTGAAGCGGACCAGCCATGTGGAGATCCACGTCGCGGGCGAGGCGCCGCCGGCGCCCAAGCCGCCGTCCTCGAAGGCGGCGGCGGCCCGGTCTGAGACCACGGCGCCGGACTCGGGCGGGAAAAAGCCCGCGGCCGCCCGGCAGTCCAAGACGGGCACGCGGACCAAGGCGCGGACGACCAAGAACGGGAGTGAATGAGTGGGCCAGAAAACGCATCCGTACGGGTTTCGGCTCGGGATCGTGAAGCCATGGCGGTCCCGCTACTACGCGCGGCGGGACTTTCCGGAGTTGCTCAAGGAAGACGACCTGATCCGGAAGTACTTGAAGACGCGGCTCGCGCACGCCGCCATCGCGGACGTGCACATCGAGCGCAAGCCGGGAAAGGTCACCGTCACGGTGCACACGGGTCGGCCCGGCGTGGTGATCGGGAAGCGCGGCGCGGAGGTCGACAAGCTGCGGGACGAGCTGACCCAGCTCACGGGGAAGGAAGTCGGGATCAACGTCGAGGAGATCAAGCGGCCGGAGCTCGAGGCCCAGCTCGTGGCGGACAGCGTGGCGCACCAGCTCACCCAGCGCATCTCGTTTCGCCGGGCGATGAAGCGCGCGGTGCAGAGCGCGATGCGGATGGGGGCGCAGGGAATCAAGATCAAGACGGCGGGCCGGCTGGGCGGCGCCGAGATCGCCCGCACGGAGGGCTACCATGAGGGCCGCGTGCCGCTCCACACGCTGCGGGCCGACATCAACTACGCGACCTCGACCGCCAAGACGACCTACGGCACCATAGGCGTGAAGGTCTGGATTTTCACGCGCGAGGTGACCGAGGAGCTGGCGGGCCGGACCTATTCCACGGGCGCCTGAGTCATGCTGGCACCGAAGCGCGTCAAGTTTCGCAAACGGTTCAAGGGCCGCACCAAGGGGATGGCGACGCGCGGCAACACGGTTGCGTTCGGGCACTACGGGCTGATGGCGCTCGAGCCGGGATGGATCAGCAACCGGCAGATCGAGGCGTCGCGCGTCGCGCTGACGCGCGAGATGAAGCGCGGCGGCAAAGTATGGATCCGGCTCTTCCCGGACAAGCCGGTCACCAAAAAGCCCGCCGAGACCCGAATGGGGAAAGGGAAGGGGAACCCGGAGGGATGGGTGGCGGTGGTGAAGCCGGGCCGCGTGATGTTCGAAGTGGAAGGCATCGCCGAGGATCTGGCGCGCCAGGCGCTGGCGCTGGCGGCGGCCAAGCTGCCGATCAAGTCGAAGTTCGTGAGACGGGAGGAGCGCTAGGATGGCGAGGCTGAAGCCGGGCGCGCTGCGGGAGCTGAAGACCGAGGAGCTCGAGCAGAAGCTCACGCTGCTCACCGAGGAGCGATTCCGCCTGGCCTTTCGCCGGGCCACCGAGGCGATCCCGAACCCGCTGCAGCTGCGGACGATCCGCCGCGACATGGCGCGGATTCAGACCATTCTGCGGGAGAGGAAGCAGCCATGAGGGGGCGCCGCAAGCTCCGGACGGGTGTCGTGATGAGCGACAAGATGCAGAAGACCGTGACGGTGTCGCTCGTCCGGCGCCTCGCGCACGGATTCTACGGTAAGCAGGTGGTCCGCACCAAGCAGGTCGCGGCGCACGACGAGCTCGGCGCCAAGGCGGGCGACACGGTGCGCATCATGGAGAGCCGGCCGGTGTCGAAGACGAAGCGGTGGCGCGTCGTCGCGATCGTCGAGCGCGCGCGGTGAGGGGAGGGGACGACCGTGATCCAGCAGGAATCGATTGTCAAGATCGCGGATAACTCGGGCGCGCGCAGTGCGCTCGTGATCCGCGTGCTGGGGGGCTCCAAGCGCCGCTACGGCGGGCTCGGGGACATCGTGGTCGTCACGATCAAGGACGCCATCCCCACGGGCCAGATCAAGAAGGGAGAGGTGGCGAGGGCCGTGATCGTGCGCACCGCCAAGGAGACCCGGCGCCGGGACGGCTCCTACATCCGCTTCGACGAGAACGCCGCCGTGCTCATCACGGAGCAGGGCGAGCCGCGGGCCACCCGCATCTTCGGGCCCGTGGGCCGGGAGCTGCGCGAGAAGAAGTTCATGAAGATCGTGTCGCTCGCGCCGGAGGTGATCTGAGATGCGGCGGCTCGTCTACCGCAAGAGCCGGCGGGAGCGCGGCCGCGAGCCCGAGCGCGCCAAGCTGCACGTCGCCAAGGGCGACACCGTGCGCGTCATCCGCGGCGAGCATCGCGGCCGGGAGGGCAAGATCCTGCGCGTCTACCCGAAGCAGTTCCGCGTGATCGTGGAGGGCGTGAACATCGTGAAGAAGCACAAACGGGCCACCACGCCCCAGGCCGAGAGCGGCATCATCGAGTTCCCGGCGCCCATCTCGGCGGCGAACGTGATGCTCCTCGACCCCAAGTCGGGCGAGCCCACGCGCGTCCGGAGGCGCGTGGACAAGGATGGCACCGTGGAGCGGACGGCGGTCAAGTCGGGCCAACCCATCCCGCGGGTGCGATAGGCAATGGCGGATACCAAAGAGAGGCAGCCCAAGCAGGCCGGAGCTCCGGGGCCCGCGGCCAAGGCGAAGAAAGCGCCGAAGCAGCGCCCCGAGGGTGAGCCGCAAGAGCCGGCGGGACCTCCGCCCGAGCCCGCGCCCCGGCCGCGGCTGCTGGAGCACTACGAGCAGCGCGTGCGATCCAAGCTCGCGCAGCAGTTCGGCCTCCAGAATCCGCACCAGGTCCCGAAACTGGTGAAGATCGTGCTCAACGTCGGGATGGGCGACGCGACCAAGAATTCCAAGGCCCTGGACGCAGCCGTGGCGGAGCTCGCGGCCGTCACGGGCCAGCGGCCGGTGGTGACCCGCGCCAAGAAGTCGGTCGCGAACTTCAACCTCCGGCAGGGAATGGCGGTCGGCTGCTCGGTGACGCTGCGCGGAGCGCGCATGTACGAGTTCCTCGACCGGTTCATCAGCATCGCCCTGCCGCGCATGCGCGACTTCCGGGGGTTGTCGCCGGACAGCTTCGACGGCCGGGGGAGCTACAGCGTCGGCATCAAGGAGCAGATGATCTTCCCCGAGATCGACTACGACAAGGTCGAGACGACCCACGGCATGGACATCACGCTCGTGACGAGCGCCGGCCGCGACGACACGGCTCGGGCCCTGCTCCGCGAGATGGGATTCCCCTTCCGGGGCGAGGCTCCGGTCGCGGTGGGGGGCTAGGGGCTAAGGGAGGCCACGCATGGCGAAGCAGAGCTGGATCGAGAAGGTGAAGCGGAAGCCTAAATTTCAGGTGCGCGGCTACTACCGCTGCCAGCGGTGCGGACGCAGCCGCGGCACCCTGCGCAAGTTCAAGCTGTGCCGCATCTGTTTCCGGGAGCTGGCCCTGCGGGGCGAGATCCCCGGCGTGCGCAAGGCCAGTTGGTAGAGGACGGAAGCCGAGATGAGCATAATTGATCCGGTCGCCGACATGCTCACCCGCGTGCGCAACGCCTGCCAGGCGAGCCACCGCCGCGTGGACATGCCGGTGTCGAAACTGAAGGTCGAGATCGCGCGGATCCTCCGGGACAACCATTATATCCAGGACTACAAGGTCCTGGACGACGGGCGTCACGGCCTGCTGCGGCTCTACCTCAAGTACCACAACGATGCCCCCGTCATCCGCGAGCTGCAGCGCGTCTCCGCGCCCGGCCTGCGTCGCTACGTCAAGGCGCGCGAGATCCCGCGGGTGAAGAACGGCTTGGGGATGGCGATCCTTAGCACGCCGCAGGGTGTCATGTCCGATCGGGAAGCCCGCACCGCCCGCATCGGGGGCGAGCTCCTCGCGGTGGTCTGGTAGGAGGCCCGGCATGTCGCGCATCGGCAGGCGGCCCGTGCCCCTTCCTGCGGGCGTCACGGCCCGAGTGGAGGGGCGGCAGATTACGGTGAAAGGACCGAGGGGTGAGATCAGCCGCACGATCCATCCGGAGCTGACCCTCGCCCTCCACGACAACACCGTCGCCGTCGAACGGCCGTCGGATGAAGACCGACACAAGGCCCTGCACGGGCTCACCCGAACACTCGTCGCCAACATGGTGGAGGGGGTCACGAAGGGCTTCTCCAAGTCGCTCGAGATCCAGGGCGTGGGTTACAAGGCGGAGCCGAAGCCGTTCGGCGTGCAGGTCACGGTAGGCTTCTCGCATCCGGTGCCGTACCACGCGCCAAAGGGGATCAAGATCTCGGTGGAAAACAACGTGGTCATGAAGGTCGAGGGCGTGAATAAGGAGCTGGTGGGGCAGGTGGCCGCGGAACTCCGCGCCATCCGCCCGCCCGAGCCGTACAAGGGTAAGGGGATCCGGTACGTGGGCGAGCAGGTCCGGCGCAAAGCCGGCAAGACCGCCCAGGCGGCGAAATAGGCGATGCGGGCGCTTCACAGAGTCCGGACGCGCGAGGATCGGC
>QHVD01000421.1 GCA_003222235.1 Gemmatimonadota bacterium
CGCGCGTGGAGCGCGTACGACGCGCGATGGAGCTGCTCGGGGCGCGCGCTCCCGATTTCGCCTGCGACGGCGAGCTGCAGGGCGACGCTGCGCTCGTGGCGGAGGTCGCCGCCCGCAAGGCCCGCGGGTCGGCGGCCGCGGGCCGCGCCAACGTGCTGGTGTTCCCCGACCTTGACAGCGGGAACATAGCGTACAAACTGGTGCAGCGGCTGGGCGACTGGCAGGCCATCGGGCCGATCCTGCAGGGTCTGGCGCGCCCCGTTGCCGACCTGTCGCGGGGCGCCACCGCCGACGATATTGTGGACACGGCGGCGGTCGCGGTGTTGCAGGCGGGCCGCTGACCGCATCCGCGCCGGTTCATTTCGCAGGGCCGAGCCACCGATGGGAGCGCACATGGGCTTCAGCCTGACGCAGAAGAAACCCGGGGTCGTGATGGTGGGCGTGGACGGGCAGTTGATCGTGGGCAACCGCCAGGAGCTCAAGCAAAAGGTCCTCGACGCCCTCGACGGCGGCACCAACAAATTCGTCATCGACTTCAGCAGGACGGGCTACATCGACTCGTCCGGCCTCGGCGTCCTCGTCTCCTTGTCGAAGAAGATCCGCGAGCAGGGGGGGGACCTCCGCCTCGCCGGCCTCAACGACGACCTGCAGACGCTGTTCGAGCTCACCAAGCTGGACACGCTCTTCTCCATTGCGAAGACGCCTGAGGAGGCCCTCGCCGCCTTCTCGCCGTGACCACGCCGCTGCGCCTGCACGTCCGCCCTCGTGGGGCGGGAGGTGAAGTCGAGTTCGAGCTGCTGCTCGACGTCCCGAGCGACCTCAACTACGTGGGGCCGGCGGTGGATCTCATCGCCGAGCGGTGCCGCCACGGCGCGCTCTCGCCGCGTCGGGTCGAGTTCAACCTGCGCACCGCGCTCGCCGAAGCGCTCGCCAACGCCATCGCGTATGGAAACCGCCAGGATCCCAGCCGCGTCGTGCGCGTGCGGGTCGAAGCCAGCCGCGCCTGGCTGCGCATCCATGTCACTGATGACGGCGCCGGCTTCGATCCCGCCGTTGTGCCGGACCCGACCCTTCCCGGACGCCTGGAGCGCGAGGACGGCCGCGGCCTGTTCGTGCTGCGGAGCCTCGTGGACCACGTGACGTTCAACGAGAAGGGAAACTCCGTCTGCCTGACGTTACGGGCGGGCTGACCCGCCTCGATCGACTGCTGTCGGCGCTGGAGCAGCTCTCGGGCGCGCGGTTGCGCCTGTGGCGCTTCGACGGGCGCCGGACGCAGCCCCTCGCCGGCGCCCCACGGCCGGCCTGGTCGCCCCCTCCTCTCAACGGCCACGACCGCGGGACTCGCATCGACACGCCGGAGGGCGCGGCCTGGTTCGAGCCCGTCGAGGATGCCGACGGCGTGTGGCTGGAGGTCCAGGAACGGGTCCAGGGGAAAGGGGCGACGCAGCCGTCGGCCCTGGCGGAGATCGTCGGCTCGGTGCTCGCGGCCGAGCGCGACGCCGCCCAGGTCGCGGCGGAGCTGTCGGAGCGCTACGAAGAGATCGACCTCATCTACACGATCAGCGAGATCGGCGGCGCAGCGCATCCTGCAGGAGGTGGCGTTCGTAGTGCGGGCGGGGCGCGCGACCCTGCTGGTGCACGACCCGGAGCGGCGCGTGCTGAGCCTCGTCGCCGCCCAGGGGATGGACCCGAAAGCCGTGGACCCGATCGAGGTGGACGATCCGAGCTCGGTCTCGGCCCGCGTGTTCCGCGAGATGAGGATCATCGGCTACGACCCCACCGACCCCCATGCCCAGAACCCGGGTTCGCCGGCGGGCCGCACGTACAAGGGGAAGGCATTCCTGTCGGTGCCGGTGCTGTACGCCGCCCCCGGAGGCGCCGTCAAGCCGATCGGAGTCATCAACCTCACGGACCGTCTGGGCGAGGATGCGTTCACGGCCGGGGACCGCAAGCTCGTCGCCGCCATCGCGAACCAGATCGGCGCCGCCATCGAGAACGCCAATCTCGTCGCCCGAGACCAGAGCCAGCAGCGGCTGCACCGTGAGATGGAGCTGGCGCGCGACCTGCAGGTCAAGCTCCTCCCCTTGCCCCGCGTCGTCGGGGAGCGCGTCGACCTCGCCGTCCGGTGCCGCCAGGCCGAGTCGGTGGGAGGGGACTTCTATAACCTCCTGAACCTGCGTGAGGACCGGCTCGGCGTGATGATCGGCGACGTCACGAGCCACGGGTTCGGGGCCGCGCTGATCATGGCGCTCGTGATGGCGGCCTCCGGCATTCACGCCGAGTCGGCGGAGACTCCGGGGGAAGTGCTGGAGCGGATCGAGCGGTCCCTCACCGAAGAGCTCGCGCGCACGGAGATGTTCCTCACGCTATTCTACGGCCTGGTGGCGCCGGACGCCGGGCGGATCGTGTACGCCAACGCCGGACACGCTCACGCATTCCTCGTGTCCGCGAGGACGGGAGAAACGACGCGCCTGGAAGCCACCCGCCCGCCCCTCGGCGCGCCCGGGGCCGGCAGGGATCGGGTGGTCACGTGCGAGCAGAAGGAGACGCTGCTCTGCCTCTTCACCGACGGGGTCGCGGAAGCGGAGGGTGAGCGCGGCGGCCGCTTCGGCGAAGAGCGCGTGCTGGGGCACGTGGCACGGCTGCGGGACCGGTCCGCCCGCGAGATTCTGGACGCCGTCTTCGCCGATCTCGCGGCGTTCACCGGCGGCGCGCCGCCGGCGGACGACCGCACGGTGCTGATCCTGCGCATGTGACTCCGGCGAGGCGTCTCGGCCAGCACTTCCTCACCGACGCCAATATCCTCCGCAAGATCGTCGACGCCCTCGATCCGGCGCCGACCGATGTGGTCCTCGAGATCGGCGCGGGGAAGGGGAGCCTCACCCAGCAACTGCTGGCCCGCGGGCTGCGGGTGATCGCTGTAGAGAAGGATCGCCGGCTGGCTGCCGACCTCGCAGCGCGGAACGCGGAACGCGGAACTGAGAACTGAGCGACTGAGCGTCGTGGATGGCGACGCGTTGAGGGTGGACTGGCACGCGCTCCTCGAAACCCACCTGGCCGTTCCGCGTTCCGCGTTGCGCGTTCCGCGTTTCAAAGTCGTCGGCAACATCCCCTATTACATCACCTCTCCCCTGATCGCGAAGGCGCTCACGCCGCCGCTGCCCGAGCGGATCGTGTTCCTCGTCCAGGCCGAAGTGGCGGACCGCGCCGTGGCGACCCCCGGCTCGAAGGCGTACGGCGCGCTGTCGGTGGGCGTGCAGGCCCTGTGTCGCGCGGAAAAGCTCTTCAGCGTGAAGCCCGGGGCCTTCCACCCGATGCCCAAGGTCGCCGGCGCGCTGCTCTGTCTCGCGCCGCTCGCCGAGCCGCTGATTCAGCCCGAAGAGAGCGCACGCTTCCGGGCGTTCGTGACGGGATGCTTCGGCCGTCGGCGCAAGCAACTGCGCAACGCCGTGGCGGGCGCTACCGGAGCGCCGGCGCGGGCGGTGGCAGAGGGACTGCGGGCGCTCGGGCTCGATCCGGCGGCGCGCCCGGAGACGCTTCCGCCCTCGCAGTTCGTCCGGCTCTTGCGATGGAGCGAGGGATTGTGAAATAATTCACAATATGCGGAAGATCGCCGACAGCACCGTGCGGCGGCTGTCCCTCTACCTCCGGTTCCTCGAGCGGTTCGACGCGCAGGGCACGACCACCATCTCCTCCGCCGAGCTTGCCCGCCACGGCGGCACCACCTCGGCGCAGGTTCGCAAGGACCTGTCCTTCTTCGGGTCCTTCGGCAAGCGCGGCCTCGGCTATTCCGCCGCGGAGCTCGCCGTGAGAATCCGCGGCATCCTCGGTCTGAAGCGCAGCTACCGCGTCGTCCTGGTCGGGGCAGGGCGGATCGGCGGCGCCCTGGTTCAGTATCCCGGCTTTCGGCAGCGCGGCTTCCACGTAACGGCGATTTATGACAAGGACGCGAAGAAAGTCGGCACCCGCTGGAACGGCGTGGTGGTGCGCGACGTCCGGCACATCGAGCGCGACCTCCAGCGCGAGCCGACCGACATCGCCATCCTCGTGACGCCCGCGGATGCCGCGCAGGAGGTGGCCGATCGGCTGGT
>QHVD01000422.1:0-2679 GCA_003222235.1 Gemmatimonadota bacterium
GGCCCGGGCGCAGACGACGGGAGACGCCCCGGCGGGCTGGCGGCCGGAAGCGATCGTCGATCTCCGCACGCCGGAGGGCGTGCGACTCGTCCATGGCGAGTGGCGCTACCGCGACGCCGAGATCGTGCCGGTCGGCTTTCGCGCCCCCGGGCCCGATTTGAAGCCGAGCGGCGCCCCAAATCGAACCTACGACATCAGCCCTCACGCCGGCGCCGCCGATTTCGACGACTCGCAGTGGGAGCGGGTCGAGCCGACGACGCTCGAGGCACGCCGCACCGGCGGCCGGCTGAGCTTCGCCTGGTACCGCTTGAAGGTCACGGTCCCCGAGCGAGTCGGGAAGCTCGATCCCACTGGGTCCACGGCGATCTTCGAGATCGTCGTGGACGACTACGCCGAGATCTGGGCCAACGGCAAGCTGCCCCTGGTCCTCGGCCAGACGGGCGGCCAACTGATCAAGGGCTGGAACGCGCCGAACCGGGTCGCGCTCGGGCGCGACGTTCGGCCGGGCCAGCAGTTCCAGCTCGCCGTCTTTGCGATCAACGGGCCCCTGTCCGACCCACCGGCGAACTACATCTGGATCCGCTCGGCGACGCTGTCGTTCTATCGACCGGACCAGGCGGGCGGGGTGCAGACGGTGATGGACGAGATCGTGCGGCTCGACCCGGCGCTCGACGTCATCGTCGCTGCCGACGCGAAGATCGAAAAGATCGCCGGCGGCTTCCAGTTCACCGAGGGACCGGTGTGGGTGCGCGACGGGGCTGGGGGCTATCTGCTGTTCAGCGATCCCAATGCCAACACGATCTACCGCTGGACCCCGGACGGCCAGGTCTCCGCGTTCCGGACGAAGAGCGGGTACACCGGCCTGGACATCGGGGAGTACAACCAGCCGGGCTCGAACGGGCTCACCCTCGATCGGGACGGACGCCTGACCATCGACGAGCACGGCAACCGGCGAGTCACGCGGCTCGAAAAGAACGGCGTGCTCACGGTCCTGGCGGATCGCTACCAGGGGAAGCGGCTGAACAGCCCCAACGATCTCGTTTACCGGTCGGACGGCGCGCTCTATTTCACCGATCCGCCGTTCGGGTTGCCGAAGTTCTACGACGACCCGCGCAAGGAGCTGCCGTTCAGCGCCGTCTTCTTGCTCAAGGACGGCGCGCTGAAGGCGGTGAGCACCGAGCTGCTCGGGCCCAACGGGCTCGCGTTCTCGCCCGACGAGAAGTACTTGTACGTGGACAACTGGGACGTGAAGAAGAAGGTCATCATGCGCTACGAGGTACGGCCCGACGGCACGCTCGCGAACGGGATCGTGTTCCTCGACGCCACCGCCGAGCCGGGCGAGCAAGCCTGGGACGGGCTCAAGGTGGATCAGCGCGGGAACGTGTACGCCGCGGGACCGGGTGGCGTGTGGATCATCTCGCCCGCCGGCAAGCACCTCGGCACGATCAAGGCTCCCGAGCTCGCGGCCAACATGGCGTGGGGCGATGACGACGGGCGCGCGCTGTACATCGCGGCGCGTACCAGCGTGTATCGCGTGCGGCTCAAGGTGGCGGGCGTCAGGCCTTGACCGCGGTGACGGACCCACACGCTGCGGAGCGCGCCCGGCTGCGGGCGGTCGTGAGAGAGCGACCGCAGCACATCGTCGTGCCGGGGCCGGGCCAGGTGTCCGTGTGGGACTTCCCGCGTCCGCCGCGCATCGAGCCCGTCGCCCCGCGGGTCCGGGTCGAATACGGGGGCCGGGTGATCGCGGAGACTACCGCCGCCTTGCGCGTCTGCGAGACCTCGAGCCCGCCGACTTACTACATTCCGCCTGCCGATATTGCGCCCGGCTCGCTCGAGCCGAGCGAGCGGACCTCGTTCTGCGAGTGGAAGGGCGTCGCGAGCTACTGGACCGTCACGGCCGGCGGCCGACGGGCGAAGGACGCAGCGTGGAGCTACCGCGCGCCCGACCCCGGCTATGAGACTATCAAGGACTACGTCGCCTTCTACCCGCGCCGGATGGACGCCTGCTGGGTGGGGGATCACCGCGTCGAGCCGCAGCCCGGCTTCTACTACGGCGGGTGGATCACGCCCGAGATAGTTGGGCCGTTCAAGGGCGCTCCGGGCACTGAGGGCTGGTGAGGCGCGCGGGGCCACCGCCGGGGGCCAATAGACACCACTAGCGGCTCCCGGGCCGCTTGGGGGGGGCGGTGATGGCGTAGTCCGCGGGCGGCTCCTTGCCCAGTAAATGCTTCACGAAGTAGTCCCACGTCCGGCGGATGACGTAGGGATCCTGGGTCACGTCGTGATCCATGTCCGGCAGGATCAACATGTCAAACGACTTGTTCGCCTTGATCAGCGCGTCCACTACCTGGAGCGTCATTGCTGGATGAACGTTGTCGTCCATGTCGCCGTGCATGAGGAGCAGCTTGCCCTTGAGGCGGCCCGCGAGGGTCTTGTTCGCCGACCCCTCGAAGTTGTCCGTTTGCTTGAGCGTATCCCGGACCAGCAGGCCCTGGTATTTCTCCGCC
Source organism: Gemmatimonadota bacterium (assembly GCA_003222235.1). GTDB lineage: Bacteria > Gemmatimonadota > Gemmatimonadetes > Gemmatimonadales > GWC2-71-9 > AG12. Next base: position 2,511 of record QHVD01000422.1, read on the forward strand.
CAGTAAATGTTGTAGGTCCGGTTGTCGTGGTTGCCGGACGTGGACACGGCGACCTTGAAGAAGTCCGGATATCGAAGGATGGCGTCGGTGGACGCGAACCCGCCGCCCGAGTGCCCGTAGATTCCCACACGCTCGATATCGATATACGCATGCCGTGCGGCGAGCTGCT
>QHVD01000422.1:2723-3286 GCA_003222235.1 Gemmatimonadota bacterium
GATACGGCCCGCCGAGGTGGTCGATGTGCACCACGATGAAGCCGAGCTCCGCCAGCGCCTGCACCTGGCCCATCGTGGCATAGAGCAGGCCGGGCGCGTTCGTGGGGAAGAAGCTCTTGGGCACCGTGGTGATCTGCGGACCCGGGTAGATGTGGTCGATGATTGGGTACTTCCGTGTGGAATCGAAATCCGTGGGCTTGTACATCATCCCATCGAGCTCCGTGATCCCGTCGCGGGCCTTCACCCGGAAGGGCTCGGGTTGCCTCCAGCGGATCTCGCGCAGGCGGGAGATGTCGGCTTCCTCCAGCCGGCGCAGGATGCGACCGTCGGCGGCGCGAAGCACCGTGACCGGCGGCTGGTTCACGCGTGAGTAGGTGTCGATGAAGTATCCGCCGGCGGGCGCGAAGGAGATGGTGTGGTTCGCGTCCTCCGGCGTGAGCAGCCGCAGGTCCGAGCCGTCGAAGCCGACGGCGTACAGGTGGGCATAGTAGACGTCCCGACCCGGCTCCCGCCCCCTGCCCGTGAAATAGATCCTGCGCAGCCGCTCGTCGACGTGGTGGATC
>QHVD01000422.1:3363-4863 GCA_003222235.1 Gemmatimonadota bacterium
ACAAGTGGCCCCAGCCGTCCCGCTCGGAGAACCAGATGATGTCGTTCCCACCGTTCGCCACCGCCCAATTGAGCGGGCCCAGGTACCGCTCCAGGGTCAGCTCCACGAAGGTCTTGCTCGACTCGGCCACCAGGACGCGGCTCGCTCCCGTGGCGGCGACGACCTCTGCAAGGTAGGCGCGCTTGGAGCCGCGGGTGAAATAGGTCACGTAGAGCCGGTCCGATCCCTTGCTCCACGCAGAGTCGACGGCGGACCCGTCGAGGAACAGCTGATGGGGCGTTGGGTCCACGGCCACCTTGATGTTGCGCCATGCCTGCCCTACGCCGCCTCCCGATGACGAGGTTGCCGCCACTTGGGCGCCAATCTCCAAAATGTGAAAGCCCGGGACGGGAATGATGGTGTCGCCCGGGAGCGCGTAGGGCTGCGAATAATGTGTGGGACGCTGCGACGTGGATGACACGTAATACATGAGCTCCACGTTCCGCTGATCCAGACGATACACCGCCAGCCTGCGCGAATCGGGGGACCAGCGGATGTCCGGCCGTCGCGGGGTCTTCTTGCGAACGTCGTTGGGCCTCGGATAGGATAGCCCGTACGACCAGAACTCTTCGCCATCCGTTGTCAGCCGGATGGAGTCCCCGCCGCCTCGGTGACGGAGATACACGTCATGCTGGTGAACGAACGCCTCCCACACCGAATCGGGCGATACGACGAAGGGTACCTGGCTGGGCAGCGTGTCGCGGGTGGTGCACTCATACCGCGCCAGCACGCATGTAAAGAGCTTGCCGCTCGCCTTCACCCGGATCGCCCGTTCGCGGTCGATCAGCTCGAGCGTGTCGAACGGGAGCTTGACGGGGTCGTATGTGGTGTCGTTGGCAAGGGACATGGCCGCCGCCAGCCGGTGGTTCTCGAAAAGCAGTCGCCGAGTGTTGGCCGCCGGATCCACCAGCACGAACTCGGCGCCGCGGGGCGTCGTGGAGCGATACCAGAAGCGGGTTCCGTCCGCCAGCCAGTTGGGGGCCACGACATCGCCCGTAATCAAGCGTGCCGCGTTCCAGGTGAGGAGCTGCTCCGCCCGGGCGTAGTCGACTTGTCCTGCCGCTGCGGAGGTCGGTAACGCGCCGATCCAGAGGGCGGGGAGTATGGCTCGAGCGATGCGGGCGGCCGGGCGGCGCATTGGGCATCCTCCTTGGGATCCGGCGTCTGGTCCCGTTGCAGCGGATGATTGTGGCCTCCCCGGCCGCGCTCTGCAAGCACCCAACACCGCCGGCTTGGCCGGGGCGGCCTGCACGTTCGGTCGGTTGCGTCGGCGCGCTGCTCGCTGCAACCATATCCCGATGCGCACCGCATGGTGGCCGCTCGTGCCGTTCCAACTATTCACAACTACTGCGTGGACCCGCGGGCCCGTCCCCCGAGGCCGCAGCTTCGCTGCAAGTCAATGGGCGAGACGAGTTGGAACGGCACTCGTGGTCGCAGTTCCGTTGTGCGGTTGCCGGCCGG
>QHVD01000498.1 GCA_003222235.1 Gemmatimonadota bacterium
GAACTACACGATCACCAACAAGGGGGCCGCCTTCACAATCACCCAGGCACCACTCACCATCGCCGTTCATCCGAAGTCGAAGCAGTACAGCGACCCACTGCCGGCGTTCACCGGCTCGATCACCGGCATCAAGAACGGCGACAACTTGACGCTTTCGTTCTCGACGACCGCGACGCTGCTGAGCAACGTGGGGAGCTACCCGATCAGCTTCGGGATCACGGATCCAAACGGGAAGCTGGGCAACTACAGCTGGGACGCGACGATCAAGAATACCCTCACTGTGACCCAGGAGGATGCGCGCACCACCTGGAGCGGCTTGCTGTTCTACTCGACCGCGTCGACCAGCACCAGTACAGCCAACGTGACGCTCCAGGCCACGATCCAGGATATCACGGCGGTGGCCAGCGATCCGGCGTACGACCCGTATCCGGGCGACATCCGCACCAGCGTCGTCCAGTTCGTGAGCCGGGATCCCAGCAACTACGGCGCGCTCCTTTGCCAGGCCACGTTGACGCTGCTGAACCCGAGCGACAGCAAGACCGCGATCGCGTCCTGCTCCTGGACGGCGAGCATCGGGAACGCCGACGCCGTGCCCTACACCATCGGCACGGTGATCGCCGGGAACTACCTGCGGGACAATCAGACCGACGACATGGTCCTTACCGTGGCGAAGCCTCTGATCGGGTTCACCACCGGCGGTGGCTTCCTAGTCAACCAGGCCTCCGGAGGCTCCTACGCGGGGGACGCCGGGCTGAAGACGAACTTCGGCTTCAACGCGAAGGTCAACAAGAGCGGCTCGAACCTGCAGGGGAGTGTCAATATCATCATCCGGAAGGGTGGACGCGTGTATCAGATCAAGAGCAACGCGATCAGCTCGCTGACCGAGCAGCTCGCGACATCGGGGACCGGCGGAACCGCGCAGTTTGCCAGCAAGGCGAACCTGACGGACATCACGAACCCCCTAGCGCCGATCTCGCTGGGAGGCAATCTCAACTTCCAGATGACGATCAACGACCAGGGCGAGCCGGGCACCTCCGACCTCGTGACCTTCCAGCTGATGAGCGCTGACGGCACCACGCTGCTCTTCTCGAGCAACTGGTCCGGCACGAAGACAGTCGAGCAGGTGCTGGGCGGAGGGAATGTGCAGGTGAGATAGGCTCCGCAGGCTTGCACTAGAGGGCGGTAGAGGGCGACAGAGGACGGTAGAGGCACCCGGTTACACCTCTACCGTCCTCTACCGTCCTCTACCGTCCTCTACCGGACCCTTTTAACGCTCAGGATCCGCTGGGTCAGGCCCGCCTGCCCGCCGGCGTCGGTCACCATGAGCTCGACGGTGTAGGTGCCGCGAGTAGCGTACTGGTGCGTCACCGTGGACGACGCCGTCGTAACCGCCGCCGAGCCGTCTCCGAAGCTCCAGCCGTAGCTCACGATCCCGTGGTCGTCCGTCGAGCCGCCCGCGTCGAAGTTGCACTGGCCCCGGAGGCAGCCATACGTGAAGCTGGCATGTGGCGGCTGGTCGGTGACCGATGGCGGTGGCTGGGGCGGGGCGGCCCCGCTGGGCGCGGTGTACAGGAGCAGGTTCGGCGACCCGGTTCCGATGCTCGCGAGCACCCCACTCGTGGCATTGCTCGTCAAGGCGCGGGCGACGGCGGCGGGGGAGGCGGCGGGATTGGTCTGGAGGTACAGCGCCGCCGCGCCGGCGACGTGGGGCGAGGCCATCGAGGTTCCGCTGAAAATCGCGGTAGCCACGTCGCTCGTGTAGTAGTCGGAGGTGATGTTGCTTCCGGGGGCGAACAGGTCCAGGCAGTTCCCGAAGTCGGAGTATGAGGCCCTGGCGTCGAGCGGGGTCGTGGCACCGACGGTCAGCGCCTGCGGGGCGCTCGCCGGCGACGAGTTGCACGCGTCCTGCGATTCGTTGCCGGCCGCCACCGCATAGGTTACGCTGGCGTTGATCGAGCTCTGGACAGCATCGTTGAGTGCGGTCGAGGCAGGACCGCCGAGGCTCAGGTTGGCGACGGCGGGAAGCATCCGGTTCTGGTTCAGCCAATCGATGGCGGCAATGATGCCGCTGTAGCTGCCGTAGCCCTTGCAGTCGAGCACCCGGAC
>QHVD01000118.1 GCA_003222235.1 Gemmatimonadota bacterium
TACGCGCTCCTGACGGCGGGCACGTTCGGGTGGCTGTGGCCGCGATAGGTCGGAAGTACCTTGGGGCAGCCATGGGCTTGTTGCTCGCCGGCCTGTGGGCGAGCGGGGTCCGCGGCGGGCAGGATCCCGACGTGCGCGTGCTCCTGGGGCTCGAGGACGAGTGGGCCGCGGCCCTCGTGAGGCGCGACTCGGCGACCTTCGACCGGCTCCTCGCCGACGGATTCATCTACACCGAGGACGACCGCACGTCCACGCGGGACGCGGTGCTGCGCGATATCGTCGCCGGGCCCGACACGGCGGAGGCTGCGCGCAACGAGGACATGCGCGTGCACCGGTTCGGCACGACGGCGGTGGTCACGGGGTGGCTCGTGGTCCGCGGGCATGGCGCGGGCGGCCCGTTCGAGCGCCGCTACCGGTTCACGGACACGTGGGTGCGCCGCGGCGGGCGGGCGGGCCGCTGGCAAATCGTCGCGGCCCACGACTACGTCGTGCCGGCGGGGTCCCGGTGAGCTGAAGCTCATCCTGGGTGCGATCGAGGCCCGCGAGCGCCGAGTTTTCGTATGCGCCAGATTGTCGAGGCCGACACGCCGTCTCGGCTCACGCTCAGCCGCGAGCTGTTCACCGAGTACGCGGAATCCCTCGGCATCGACCTCGGCTTTCAGGGCTTCGATCGCGAGCTCTCCGAGCTTCCGGGCGCTTACGCTCCGCCGCACGGCTGCCTGCTGCTCGCGTTGGAGGCCGGTCGGCCGCTCGGCTGCGTCGCCGTCCGGCGGCTCGAACCCGGCATCTGCGAGATGAAGCGGCTCTACGTCCGGCCCGAGGCCCGCGGCACCGGCCTCGGCAGGCAGCTCGCGGAGGCCGCGATCGGCTTCGGCCGCCGGGCGGGCTACCGGGCGATGCGCCTCGACACGCTCCCCTCGATGGCCGCGGCAGGGACGCTCTACCGGCTGCTCGGCTTCGAGGCGATTCCGCCCTATCGCTTCAATCCCGTGGCGGGAACGTCGTTCATGGAGCTGGCGCTCGTGGACGCGCGCGTCTGAGAAGCGACGTGGGCACGTTGCGCCCGTGGCCTGCCGCCAGCACCTTAAGGAATGCGTTCGGGCATGCCGTCTCAGCCCGAGGTCCCAGCGAAGCTGGTAGGATGAGCACACGATGAAGAGCACATACGATGAAGTCTACGCGCGGTGGCAGGACGATCCCGAAGGCTTCTGGGCGGATGCGGCGGAAGCGGTTCATTGGTACAAGAAATGGGACAAGGTGCTCGATGCATCGCGGCCTCGCTTTTACCGTTGGTTCTCCGGAGGCGTCGTCAACACTTGCTACAACGCCCTGGACCGTCAGGTGGCAAACGGCCGGGCCGAGCAGCCCGCTCTCATTTATGACAGCCCGGTCACCCAAACAATCAAGGTCTTCAGCTATCGCGACCTGCTCGATGAGGTGTCGCGCTTCGCCGGTGTTCTCCAGCGCCAGGGCGCTCGAAAGGGAGACCGGGTCATCATTTACATGCCGATGGTGCCCGAGGCGGCGATCGCCATGCTGGCCTGTGCTCGGGTCGGCCTGGTCCACTCCGTGGTGTTCGGAGGCTTTGCCGCACATGAGCTGGCCAGCCGCATCAGTGACGCGCGCCCCAGGCTGATCGTTTCGGCTTCTTGTGGCCTCGAAGTGGGCCGCGTCGTTCCCTACAAGCCTCTGCTCGACAAGGGGATTGAGATCGCATCGGCGAAGCCCGAGCGGTGCATCGTTCTCCAGCGCCCCGAGGAGCGGGCGCCCATGATCGCCGGGCGCGACCTCGACTGGTCCGAGCTGATGGCGGACGCGAAACCGGCGGAATGCGTCCCGGTTGCGGCGACCGATCCCCTCTACATCCTCTACACCTCGGGCACCACGGGTATGCCCAAGGGCGTGGTGCGCGATAACGGCGGGCATCTGGTGGCGCTCAACTGGAGCATGAAGAACGTCTACAATATCGAGCCGGGGGAGGTCTTCTGGGCAGCCTCCGATCTAGGCTGGGCGGTCGGCCACTCCTACATCGTCTATGGCCCGCTCTTCAATGGGAACACCACGGTCCTGTATGAGGGCAAACCCGTCGGCACGCCCGACCCGGGCGCGTTCTGGCGTCTGATCTCCCAACATGGTGTGAGAGCGCTCTTCACGGCGCCGACGGCGTTCCGGGCCATCAAACGGGAAGACCCCGACGGTGAATACATCCGCAAGTACGATCTGAGCTCGTTCCGCACCCTCTTCCTCGCCGGTGAGCGGTGCGATCCTGCCACGCTGCTGTGGGCCGAACAGCAGCTCGGCGTGCCGGTCATCGATCACTGGTGGCAAACGGAAACGGGCTGGCCGATGGGAGCCAATTGCGTCGGCCTGGGGATGCTGCCCGTGAAGCCGGGATCGTGCACCAAGCCGGTTCCGGGGTACGACGTGCGCGTGCTGAGCGCCGATGGTCGGGAGGTGCCGGCGGGGCAGATCGGTAACATCGTCGTTAGGCTTCCTCTCCCGCCCGGTTGTCTTCCGACGTTGTGGAACAACGATGAAGGCTATCAGAGGTCGTACCTCGACACTTATCCCGGCTACTACCTGACCGCGGATGCGGGCTATAAAGATGAAGACGGCTATCTCTGGATCATGAGCCGCACGGACGACATCATCAACGTGGCCGGGCATCGTTTGTCCACGGGCGCCATGGAGGAGGTGCTCGCGTCGCACCCCGACGTGGCCGAGTGCGCCGTGCTGGGAGTGGCGGACGAGATCAAGGGAGAGATTCCGTTGGGTCTGGTCGTGCTCAAGGCGGGCGTGCGGCGCCCATACGACGAGATCGTCAGGGAGCTGATCGAGATGGTGCGCGAGCGGATCGGCCCGGTTGCCTCCTTCAAGGTCGCGACCGTCGTCAAGCGGCTGCCGAAGACGCGCTCGGGCAAGATACTGCGCGGCACGATCAAGAGGATCGCCGACGGCGTCGAATATCGGATTCCGCCAACGATCGACGACCCTGCCATCCTGAACGAAATCACGGCAGATCTTGCCGCATTGGGGTATCCGCGCTAGGTCGCAGCGCCTGCCGGTCGCGTGGCCGACAGGTCCATCTCGTCCAGGAACCGACTACCGCCGGAGTTGAGCCCAAACCTCTTGTCGGCCCGCGTGAGGATGAGGCGGTCGCGTGCGCGCGTCATGCCGACGTACAGCAGGCGACGCGCTTCCTGGATTTCGGCTTCACGATTCTCGACCGCCGCGTAGTATCCGGGCACCTGGAAGTCTTCCGTGCCGACCACATACACGCGGGAAAACTCGAGCCCCTTGGTCGAGTGGAGGGTGAGCAAGTTCACCCGATCCGGGGCCACCTCGACGCCCTCGGAAGTGGACAGTGCGACGCGCTCGAGCAACTGCCCGATCGCTTCGTCCAGCGTCGCGGCCGTCTCACCGTCCATCAGGCCGCGCAGGCGCGCCAGCGCCGCCGGGTACCGCTGGCTCGGGTCCGGCTCCGCGCGCAGACGCGCCATGAGTTCTTTCCCCCCGAGTCGCTCGATGACCTCATCGACGGACGGCGACGTGGCGCCGGTCCGTTCACGCTCGGCGGCATAGAACTCGAGGCTGTCGCTGTAGCGCCCCAGCGCGTAGAACCGGGCCACGTCGAACAGCATGCGCCGCTCGTCGCTCGACCGAGAGTGCCCCTCCAGGGCGAGCGCCAGGCCGAGGTAATCGAGGACGTTGAGGAGCACCGCTTTCCGGGCGCGGACCAGCTGCTGCCGGGCAAGCTCGCGGAACACATGGGCCAGGGTGACGGCGTCGTCCAGGGCATGGTGCGAATGTCCCGCGTCGATCCCGAACCGTGCGGCGAGGTCGGGGAGCTTGGCGCTGTCCCGAGAGAGCGAGCGCGCGAGCGGCAGGGTGTCGAAATAGACCAGGCTGTCCGCACCCTCCATACCCGCCGCCAGGCGCCGCAACACCGGCACATCGAAATGCTGGCCGTTGTGGGCGACGAGCACGTCATTTCCGATGAACGCGCGGAAGCGGGGCCAGGCCTCGGCGAACGACGGCGCGTCCCGGACATCGGTGTCCGTACGGCCGTGCACCTTCGCGGCGCCCGGCAGGATCGGACGGATCGGACGCACGAGCGTGTGAAACTCGTCCACGATTTTGCCGTCCGCCACCCTGGCGGCGCCGATCTCGACGACGTCGCACGCCGCCACGTCCTTGTCGGTCGTCTCGAAGTCGAACGTCACGTAGCGCTGCAGGGTGTCGCCGAGGCTCCGGGCGTGGCACAGCTGCAGCGCCTTGAAGAGGGTGAGGGCGAGGCCCACGTCACCGCCGTCCGCCGCCCGGAGGACGACGTCGTGCTGTGCCGCAACCCGCCCCGGTGCGGGCGAGGGGACGTGGCGCACGCCGGTACCGGCGAGCATCCCACGCAGCGCGATCTCCACGCCTCCTTGCGGCTCGATGAGAACGTCGCGCTCTTCGGCGATCGCCTGCTCGAGGCGTTCCGCGAGCCGGATGGCCTCGGGTAGCCCGGCGGGGTCCGAAAGCTCGTCGTGCCGCTCCTCCAGCACATTGCGGTACGGCCCTATGCTCTGCGACAAGAGCTCGTCCACGAGAGCGGGGAGCGAGTGATGCGAGCGGTACAGAGCCGCGAGGTTCTCGACCTGGTACACGAACCGCCAGAGTTTCTTCGTGTCCGGGGCGTTGGCGGGACGCGTCCGGGCGAGCTCGCGAACGCTCGAGAAAAAGTCGTCGCCGTTCCGCGCCGCCGCGGCCTGCACCTCCTGCAGGAGGTGCTCGGAGAACACGAGCCGGGCGAACGCCTCCACGGCCACCGGGTCTGCGGGATCGCGCATCAGCCGCAGCGCGGCGATCACGTAGCCAATCACCTCGTCTTCGGCGAGTGAATGGCCGCGGGCCAAACGACAGGGGATTCCGGCGCGCAGGAGGTGGCTCTCGAGGTACTCGCCGAGCCTGTGCTGGCGGTACAGGATCGCGTAGTCCCCCCAGCCGAGCTGCGACGCGGCCCGGTCGCTCACGAGGTCTTCGAGCAGCCATTCGGCCTCGGCCGCCTCGTCGGCGAACGCATACGCGCGCACGTCGTGCTCGGACTCCCGCTCGGCCGTGAGCTGCTTGTCGAAGAGCTGGGGATTCTCGGACAGGAGACGGCGGGCGGTTTCGAAGATCTGGTGTGAACAGCGACAATTGCGATCGAGCACCACTGGTTTCTCGATCGCGAAGTCCTCGCGAAACCGCGCCAGCAAACGGGGGTCGGCGCCGGCCCACGAAAAGATCGACTGCTCATCGTCGCCGACGGCGAAGAAGTTCCCGTGGGGCCTCGCGAGGCGCTTCAGGATGTCGTACTGGGCCGGGTTGAGATCCTGGAACTCGTCCACCAGGAGATAGTCCCAGCGCTCGGCGACGGCGTCCGCGACGGCGGCGTGCTGGCGGAACAGGGCTCCCGTCACCGCGATGAGGTCGTCGAAGTCCAGCATGTTCCGGCGCGCGAGGTAGGCCGCGTAGTCGCGGTACAGCTGCTCGTCTGCGGTCGTGAGGGGGTACTGCTGCAACCGCCGCCGGCTGAAGAGCGTGAGCAGCGTTCCGCGTCGCTTCAGGTGGACGTTCAGGCGGCGCAGGACGACCCGCTGATACTGTTCGTCCGCCACGCCGAAGCCCTTGCGCAGGCCGGCGGCCTCGGCGTGCTCCCGGAGGATGCCGAGGCACAACGCGTGCAGCGTTCCCCTCGTCACCTCTTCCGCCCGATCCCCGAGGGTTCGCCTGAGCCGCACGGCGATCTCCTCGGCGGCTTTGTTGGTGAACGTCACGGCGCAGATGCGGGCCGGCGGGAAACCGAGCACCTCGATAAGATGGCTGACCCGGCCGATCAGGCAGAAAGTCTTGCCGGCGCCCGGACCGGCCACCACGAGCACCGGGCCGAGCGGGGCCTCGATGGCGGCGCGTTGCTGGGGGAGGGGGTCGAAGTCCATCAAGCTCGATCTACAGTATAAGGACTGCGGCGCCGTGGCGGCGTTGCGCCAGGGCAAGTCGGCCGGCACCTTGGGATCCTGATGCGCTATCCGAGTTTTTGGGAGGCGGAGGCGGCGCCCTAGCACGGCATGCTCGTTCAGGCTGCGATCAATGGCCCGCGAGCCCGCGCCGCGCATCCGGCGCTCCCGGTGACGCCCGCGGAGCAGGCTGTCGCGGCGGTGGAGTCGGTCGCCGCGGGCGCGGGCGCCATCCACTTGCACGTGCGTGGCGCGGACGGACGGGAGAGCCTGGCCGCAGGTGACGTGGCTCTGGCTCTACGGGCCATTCGCGCAGCCGCGCCCGGAGTCCCCGTCGGCGTCAGCACCGGAGCGTGGATCATTCCGGATCCCGACCGCCGCTTCGCGACGGTGGCGGCATGGACCGTGCTGCCGGACTACGTTTCCGTGAACTTCCACGAAGATGGCGCGGCGGCGCTCGCCGACTCGTTCCTGGGTCGAGGAGTGGGAGTGGAGGCGGGGCTCTCTACGGCCCGCGCCGCCGAGCTGTTCGCGACGAGCGGGCTCGCCGAGCGCTGTCTCCGGATATTGCTCGAGCCGGGGGAGCGGGACATCGAGGCGGCGCTCGCGACCGTGGGCGCCGTCGAGAAGGTGTTGAACGGGACGCGAGTCAAGTTGAGGCGCCTGCTGCACGGAACGGACGGCACCGCGTGGCCGCTCATCGACGCGGCCGCGGCCCGTGGCTACGACACCCGCGTCGGTTTTGAGGACACGCTGGCGCTCCCGGATGGCGCGCGCGCGCCGAGCAACGCGGCGCTCGTGGCCGCGGCGTGCCGGCGCGTCGTGCAGCGGCCATGACGGATCCAGCGGCGTGAGATGCCGCTCACCGCGCCCCGGACACCACGTCGACCTCTACGTTTGACGGATACCTCGCAGTGCGGTACACGCGGTGCACCCGTGCCCGGTAGTCGCCGGCCCGCGCGTTGAAGATGTTGGGAACAAACGTCTGCGGGTTGCGGTCGTACAGCGGGAACCAGGTGCTCTGCACCTGGACCATGATGCGGTGGCCCTTCCGGAAAGTGTACGCCTGCTGGTGCAGGTCCACGGTATACTCGAGCACCCGGTTGGGTGGTATCGGCGTGGGGCGGTCCCAGCTCTGGCGGTAGCGCCCGCGCATCACGTCCCCCGTCACCATCAGCTCATACCCGCCCATCGTCGGCCGGTCCGGCAGCGTGTCCGGGTAGACGTCGATGAGCTTCGCTACCCAATCCGCATCCGACCCGGTGGTCGCGGCGTACAGATGGGCGACGACGTTCCCCGCGACCGTGACGTCCTCGGTGAGGGGCGGAGTCTGCCAGGTCAGCACGTCCGGCCGGCCATCGACGAACCGTTGGTCCTCGGTCTCCCACCGCCGCCAGCGGGAGGTGCGGGAATAGGTGCGCTCCACGGGACGAGGCCGGTAGGGGATGGGGTGCGCGGGGTCTGAGACGTACTGGTCGGCCGCGTCGGAGCCCCCGCCCCCGGCCCGCGCAGCGGTTGGCGGCTCGAGCGACAACGCGCCTCCTTCGCGAAAGTACAGGTGGCGGCGCCGGGCTTCGGCAGGGGGCCAGTGGTCGAAGCTGCGCCACTCGCTCGTCCCCGCGTCGAACACCGTCGCTTCGGCGAACTTGCCGTCCCCCTGTCCCTTGAGCCAGTAGGCGAACCATTTGCTCTCAAGCTCTCGATAGTCGAACCCGGTCGCGCGGCCGAAGCGGAGGTTGCCGAGCGCTACGCCTGAGTCCGCGAACCATTGGCCGTGGTACCACGGTCCCATCACCAGATGACTGAGCCCGGCGGTGTCGGTGCGCTCGAGCGCCGCGTAGGAGGCGAGCGGGCCGTATTCGTCCTCCTGGTCCCACCAGCCGCCCACCGTGAGCGTCGGGACGGTCGTGTGGGTGAAGTAGCGGGGCAGCGAGCGCGCCTGCCACACGGAGTCGTACGCGGGATGCCCGGCGAAGCGGCGCCAGGTTGGCCAGCGGTCTGCGCCGACCGCGCGAGCCAGGGCGCCGAGCGTGGGAAACGACAGGTACCACTCGAAGGTGTCGTAGCGCCCGGGCGACGGGGTCACGCTCAGATCGGACGAGGCCTCCATCTCCCAAGCGTACTCGAGGCCATAGGTCAACCGGAACGCGCCCTGGTGGAAGAAGTCGTCGCCCATCCAGGCGTCGCCCA
>QHVD01000119.1:0-1509 GCA_003222235.1 Gemmatimonadota bacterium
GTGCAGCCGGCGGATGAGATCGATCATGAGGAGCGAGGTCGCAAGCGGCCGGTAGGCGTCGCGGTCCGTCAGGATGAAGCGGACGCCGTTGAGCAGCTGGCCGGGATACTTGTTCGCTGACTCCGCGACCCGGAACGCGACCGTTTCGAAGCGGATGCCCGGGAGTCGCATCGCGTTCATCGCCGCGACCACGTCGGTGTTCTTGAGCCAGGGCGCGCCGATTTGCTCGAAGGGCAGGTCCGTGCCGCGCCCCTCAGAGACGTTGATCGCTTCGAAGAACACGGTGCCCGGGTAATGGATCGCCGCCTCGAGTCGCCGGATGTTCGGCGATGGGTTGACCCAGGGCAGCCCGGTCTGATCCCACCACGTCCCGCGCCGCCAGCCCTCAACCGGCACGACAGTCAGCTCGGCGCCGATGCGCTGCTCCGCGTTATACATCTTCGCCAGCTCACCCAGGGTCATGCCGTGGCGTGAGAGAACCGGGTAGATGCCGACGAACGAGTGGTAGGCCGGCTCGAGGATGTCGCCTTCGAGGATGGTCCCGGTGATGGGGTTGGGCCGGTCCAGCACGACGATGGGGATCCCCTTCTCGGCCGCGGCCTGCATTGCAAGCGCGAGGGTGGACTCATAGGTGTACTGCCGCACGCCCAGGTCCTGGATGTCGTACACCAGCACGTCGATTCCCTCGAGCATCCGCGGCGTCGGCTTGTAGGTCTCGCCGTAAAGCGAATGGACGGGCAGCCCCGTCTTCTCGTCGACGCTCGAGGTGACGCGCGTCTCGGCGATGCCGCGGATGCCGTGCTCCGGCGAGTAGAGCGCGACCAGCGTCAGCTCGGTGCTCGCGCGGAGCAGGTCGATCGTGCTGCGCCGCTGCCGATCGATGCCGGACTGGTTCGTGATGAGCCCCACCCGCTTCCCGCGCACCACCGCGGGCGGGTGCTCGACGAAGACCTCGACGCCGGGGCGAACCGGGGCGGTGGCGCCCGACGCGTGTACGCACGCCGGCGCGGCTGCCAGGAGCAACGCTGCGAGCCGCTGCATTGTGTCGTGACATCATACGCTTCGCGCCCTACATTGCAACGCCGAACGCCGCCTCTCCTTCCTCCCTCAGCCGCTCGCGCCCGTGTACCGCTTGAGGGCCATCCGCCACACGAGGCGAGCGAGCGCGAATGCGAGGGCTGCAACCGCAGCCGCAGCGAGGGCGATCCCGGGCCCGAGCCGGCCGGTGAGCGCCGAGGCCGGGATCGTCGTGGTCCAGGCGATCGGGATCAGATAGACGAAGACGAACCGCAGGGCTGTGGGGTACGCCGAGACGGGATAGCGCGCCCCCTCATAGACCGCGTCGAACAGCACGGACAGGTTCTCCACCGAGACGAACCAGAACGCCAGGCTCATCAGCACCACCCAGATCGTGTACACCACGACCGCTGCCGCCACAAGCGCCAGGGCGAAGGCTGCAAGTTGAGCCACCGACGGCACGCGGCCCAGGCGGGCGAGCGCGTACCCCGC
>QHVD01000119.1:1516-18756 GCA_003222235.1 Gemmatimonadota bacterium
ATGTCCGCGAGCCGCCAGATGTCGAGCCGCCGGAACGAAACGAACCCCTGGGCGTCCACCGGCTTTGCCAGCACGAGGTCGAGGCTTCCGCTCCGCACTTCCGCGGCGAGCCGGCCGATCCCCGGGCGCAGCACCGCCTCGACCACGCCCGTGAGCGCGTTGAACACGCCGAGCAGCACCACCACTTCCCAGTAGTCCCAGCCGCCGAGCCGCGTGGTGTGGCCGAAGAACAGCGCGAGCGTGAGCAGCGCCGTGCCGATCCAGAACAGCGTGCCGAGCACGCTCGCCGCGAAGTTGGCGCGGTACTGGAGCTCCTCAGCGAGGTTGAGCCGCCAGAGCGCTCCAAGAATGCGGAATGCGGAGTGCGGAACGCGGAATGTCATTACAGGTTTCGTGCCCCGCGCCTTGCCCCATGGCTCGATCTTCCACTGCAATTCCGCACTCCGCATTCCGCACTCCGCACTTGTCAGCCCCCCACGGCTCCGTACCGTTTGATCCCCCGGCTCCACGCGAGCCGATAGCCCGCGATCCACACACCCAGCCACACGACCTGCCCGGCGAAGCCGTGGCCGAGCGCCGCACCGTGCGCGGCGCCGGTCAGGACCTCCACCGGGAACGCGAGCATGTATGGAAACCAGAGCCATGCCGCCGCACCCGCCACCGCGGGCGGGAGCAGCGCGAGCGGCGCGATCCGGCCCGAGAGAAACAGCGACACGCCCGCGTGGAGGTCCATGATCGCCGTGGCGCGGGTGGTCCAGAAGGCCAGGAGCCCCGTCGTAAAACTGATGAAGAAGCGCATCGCCGCGGCGAGCAGCACCGCGAGGGCGGTGAGCGCCCACCGCCCCGGCTGGAGCGGCAGCCGCACGGCGGGCCACGCCAGCGCCACGAGCAGCCAGACCACGAGAATCATCCCGGCGGTGCGCGCCTTGTAGGCGATGTTCTCGGCGACCGCCTCGTGCGCCGGATGCAGCGGGCGCGCGAGCCGGAAGTTCAGCTCGCCCTCGCGGATCCAGCTGTCCAGGTACCAGGAGTCCCACGCGATGGTGAGCTGGTTCACGAGCATGAGGGCGAAGAAGTAGCGCGCGAAGTCGGCCCGGGCGTATCCGGCGACCGGCCCGTCCCCCGCGATCGTCCACCAGATGCCGAGCGCGACGGCAGGCTCGGTCACACCCCACAACAGCCACAGGGTGATGGATGCGCGATACTGCAGGTCCACGAGCCAGGCATTGCGGATCAGCGCGCCGTAGCGCCGCACCCATCGGGCCGCCCGGCTCACGCGTCGTCCTCCTCCACGCCGTGCGTGAACGCCCGGCGGATCACGTCTTCGATGGGCAGGTCCTCGATGGAGAGGTCGGCGACGGGCAGCGCCGCGAGCAGCCGCGCGCTCGTCGCGGCCGCTTCCTCGCGCGGCACCTCGAGGACCGCGTTTGGGAAACGGAAGCTCTTCAGCTCTCCAAACGCGGCGAGCGCCTCGGCCGTCGCGCCGTCGCCGAGCACGAGCTCGATGCGCTTGGTGCGCGCGATCCGCGCCACCAGCGCGTCCAGGCCGCCGTCGTACAGCAGGCGGCCACGGTTGATGATCAGGACGCGCGACGCCAGCGCCGTCACGTCCTGCATGTAGTGGGATGTCAGCAGGACCGTCGCGCCGTGGCGCTCGCGGTAGGCGGCGAGGAAGCCGCGGATCGCCTCCTGGGCCGTGACGTCGAGCCCGAGCGTCGGCTCGTCGAGGAACAGGATCGGCGGACGGTGCAGCAGGGCCGCGGCCAGCTCGCACTTCATCCGCTCGCCGAGCGACAGCTGGCGCACGGGTTTCTCGAGCACCTCGCTTAGTTGGAGCAGCGCAACGAGCTCCGCGAGGCGCTCGCGGTAATCCGCCTCGGGGACGTCGTAGATCGCCCGGTTGAGCTGGAACGTCTCCTCGGGGGGGAGGTCCCAGACGAGCTGCTGGCGGTTGCCGAGCACGAGGGCGATGCGGCGCTTGAACGCGGGGCCGCCCGTCCACGGCACGAACCCCGCCACCTCGACCCGCCCGCCCGTCGGGTGGAGCAGGCCCGTCAACATCTTCAGCGTCGTGGTCTTCCCGGCGCCGTTGGGCCCGAGAAACCCGACGATCTCCCCTGGCTCGATGCGGAACGTGACCTCGCGGACCGCGTGCACGTCCCGGTACCGGGGCCGCACCAGCGCCCGGAGCGCGCCCCCGAGCCCGGGGTCGCGCACCTTGACGCGGAACGTCTTGCTCAGCCGCTCGGCTGTGATACCGGAGGCCATACGCCCGGGTAATCTATCCGGGGAAAAAACGTAGGGGCGCAGCGTGCCGCGCCCCTACGCCGTCTTCGCAAATCGTGCTCGGTCTTACCGGTTGGGCTTGTCCTGGTCGGGCTTCGTCTCGCTCGTCGCTTTGCTCGACGCCGCGCTCTGCCGCTCGGCCTCCCTGAGCTCACGGTTGGCCGCGCGCTGCGCGTCCGTTGCCTCGGACGGGGAAAGGCCGAGGCTCTCGAGCGTCGTGCTGATGTTCTTGCCGCTATTCAAGCCGTCGAGCACGGCCTGAGTCGTGATGCTGGAGTTCTTCGAGCCGAGATGTTGGGCGAGCAGGTTCGCCGCGATGAACTGGCCGCGCGTCAGCTTCGGGTTCGCCTGCCGTGCCTCGTCGTACGCGCTCTTGAGCGCGTCCGGCGTGGTGTTCAGCTTCTCGGCGATTGCGGTGAAGCCCTTCTCTGCCTTCGCCGCCTGATCGGCGCTCGGGCGCTGAGCGGGGGCGTGGGCTGCCGCAGCCTGCGCATGACCTGCGCGCCCTTGGGCTGAGGCGCTCCCGGATATGCCGAGCAGGAGCGGCGACGCGAGCGTTGCAGTCGTGAACGAGATCAGTCGTGCGATCGTCATACATCCTCCTCCGTGTAGTTTGTAACACCTCTGTGGAGCAACAGGTAACTGGGTGACGGGCCGCACCCAGTTTTGGGGGGATCGGCATCAGAGCAGGCGGTATTACCCGATTCGGCGACGCGTGCTCCTCCCGCGTGCTCGTCGTTGCAATCTGCACCGCGCCCTCTCAATAGCGCCTCGACTTGGTGAACCAGGCCGCCCGTCCACCTGTCGCCCGCCCTCCCTTTGGCGCGAACGCGAACTTGACGCCCTGGCTCTGCAACGCTGTGATGACCGGCTCGAGCTGTGCTGCATCGCCAAGCACCCATAGCTTGCCACCCGAGGCGCGCTTGTCGATCACCTCAAACCCCTTCGCTTGAAGATCGGCCGCGAGGCCCCCCCCGGAAGAGCGGAGCGGCCCGGGGAGCGCGGCGGGCACGGCCTCGAATCGGGCGCTGAGCTCCCGCAGCGCCGCCTCGGCCTTGCGAACGCGCTCGGACAACGCGTCGGCCTCCTTGCGCCACTCCTCGCCGCGCGTGCGCAGCCTTTCCTCGTACACGTCCCGGAGCTCCTCCAGTCGCACCCGCACGGCTGCCACGATCTCCAACGCGTACTCGTTGAACACGGCCTCCAGGGTCTCGGCCGTGAGCAGATCCTTGGCGTCAAGATTCACTCTGCGCCTCCATCCGGTCCGCGGCGTCCCGCCTGTCGCATGCCGCCGGCGGTGCCCTGGAGCTCTTGGACCTCCAGTTCGATTCGAGCGAGCTCTGCGCTCGCGGCACTGAGCCGGCCCAGCAGCTGTTTGCGCAACTGTGCCGCCTCGCCCTCCCCGCGTGCCACGGGATCCTTGGCCGAGATGATGGCCCCGCAGAGCAGCTCCACGGCGGCTCGCAGCTTCGCGTCAACCTGCTCGCCCGATGACTCAGTCAACGGATTTCCCTCCGGCGAAGGCCGGCAACTCGGCCGACTGCACGAGCTGGTGGGCCAGCACCGCGACTCCCACTCTCAGCAAGCTCGCGGATTCGGCCTCCGGCCTGACCCCGAGCGTCCTCCGGAATCCCATTACGGTCCGCTGCGTCGCGCCGGCGAGCGAGAGGACGCGCTCGCACGCCTCGGCGAGAACTTGCTCGTCATCATCGGGTGCCCAGCGCTCCACCACATCGACGGCGGCAGCGTGCTCACCCAGCAGAATCAACATCCCGACGGCGTCCCGCCAATCTCCTCGGTCGAATGCCTCGCGGATCGAGCCGCGCGCCGGACCGTCCAGCCACTTGCGGCGCAGCCGGCCCCCGTAGTCGCGCGCCAGCTGCTCCGACCTGCCCAAGCCCACTAAACGCTTCGCCGGAAGGCCGACGTCGCGCAGCCATCGTCCGGCCTCCCAGGTGGAGCCGCTGGAGGGCAGCCGGTCCAGGAGACCGGCCAGCTTCTCCTCCTCGACCAGAGCCTGCTCCGCGGCGTCAGTCGCGCCGGCGAGTCCTCTGAACAGCTCCTCCAGCCGTACCACGCTCGCCGGCGCGCCGTCCAGCTCCTCCACGCTCACCCCCAGGCCCGCCCACCTGCCGCGAACGACGCTCCACTCAGCGGGCGTGAGCACGCAGAGCAGGTCTTCGATCGCGCGGGTCAGCGACGTGTAGGCCACCGTCGCCTCGCCATACGAGAGGTGCGCACCCCGGCCGCCGAGCGGCTCGACCACGACCAACGATCCGAACTCCAGGCCTTTGATGGCACGCGGCGGCAGGACATCGGCGCGGGAATCCGGTTCCTCGGTCCACCCCTCGGCCTGGAGGGCGTCCGTAATCACGCGCAGTCGGGTGGGGCCGGCCGGAGCCGCGTCAAAGCGCCGAAGAGCCTTCACGACCGCCCTGGCGGCGCCCGGCACGACGACGACGCGTACCTCACCCGTCTGCGGGAGGTCGGCGGGGTCGGCTCGTTCGACGTGGCGGAACTTGCCATCTTGCGTGATGGAAGGGTCGAACAGCTCGTTCGCGAGAGCTGCGATCTTCCGGGAGAGCCGGAACGATCCCGGCAGCTCCCACTCGTCGAGCGGGGGCGTCGTGCTCTTGAAGGCGTCCGCGCAGTGCCGCTTGACCTCAGCCCAGGAAAAGGACGTCGGGCTGATTCGCTGATTCTCGTCTCCGATCAGAGTGAGGCGGGTTGCCGCGCCACCCCGGCACCGGGCGGCGCACCAGTCGATCAGCGCCTTCCACTCCCCGTGCACGAGGTCCTGCGTCTCGTCCACGATCACCAGCAGGGTGCCGCGGCAGAACTCGGTCCCCTGCAATCGAGTCGTGGCCGTTCCCGCGATCTCGCTCCGCAGCTTCAGCCCGAGGCGGGTGCGAAGCTCCGTCGCGACCCCCACCCACTTTGGGCGACTGCGAAACTCTCTGACGAGCTCATACAGCGGCGCATCGTTGGTGTCGAGCGCATCCTTCTCGTTCACGTCGAGGCCCGACGGGTCCTCGAGTACGGCGTCGAGCAGACGGGCGAAACGCGACTCTCGGACCGGGGGATTCCTGCTTGCCCAGGGCCGCACGGTCGAGTCCTCGAGCACCTGGCTCCACCACTCGTCGAGCAGCCGCTCGCGTTCGACCCGGGTCGCTTGAACGTCGGCCAACGTCATGAAGAATTCGCCGGTTTCCCCCACCCAGATCAGATCGATCCCCTCGAACGCACGCTTATAGCCATCGGAGACGGACGCCGCCGGGATGCCCGCCCCCCGGAGGGCGTCCTCGTAGTGCGCCCGGAGGCGCGCGGTCGGCGCAAGCAGCAGAACGGAGTAATGGCAGGTCTCGACCGCCCGGCGCGCCGCATCGATGGCCGCTATCGTCTTGCCCGAGCCCGGCGGTCCTTTGCCGATCACCACGACCGCGTCGCCCACCCCCCAGCTCTCGGGGAACGGAACGATGGCGTTCAGCAACCGGAACTGGTGCTCGCTCAGCACCGGCTCTACGGAGACGTCCATCGACGCATCACTTCCGCCAGGGAGGACGTGACCGGGGACGTGGTGGTACCCGGCCTGCTCGGGCGGCACCCGAAGCCCACGGTTCGGCACCCACAGGTCACGATGGAAGCGGTCCAGACGCGCCCAGAACGCGTTCGACTCGTAGATCTCGTCTCGCGATGCGACCTGGTGGACGAACACCTGCGCGGCGCCGTCCTCGGCCGGAACCACTGAAACCGTTGCTCGCAGCCGGCCCCAGCGCACGCGGAACGCCCGCCCGTCCCAGGGACCGCGCAGCCGCTTCAGGGTGGAGCCGGACGTGGCATGAAGGTCGCGCCGGACGGCGTCCGCGATGCGGGCGAGAAGTCCCTCGGCGGCATCGCCCGCCTCATCGATCGCGTCGTGGAGCAGGAACACTCCCGAGATGGTGGGCAGCGGTACGTCCCTTCGCCAAAACGATGGAGCCACGATGCCCATTCTACTGCAGAGGGAAAATCACCTCTCCTGGCACTTGACGGCGTGATGCAGGTCACGCGGGTCGCGAAGCGGGGCGGTCTCCAAACCGCCTCCCGAGGAGCGGATGCTGCG
The DNA here is from genome assembly GCA_003222235.1 of Gemmatimonadota bacterium. Classification (GTDB taxonomy): domain Bacteria; phylum Gemmatimonadota; class Gemmatimonadetes; order Gemmatimonadales; family GWC2-71-9; genus AG12. Next base: position 7,905 of record QHVD01000119.1, read on the forward strand.
ATCGGACGGGGCGGAGCGCGCCCGCGGTCATACCCCGTATCATCGCCTCGCCGCGCCTGTGCGCGCGATGCAGGCGGGCATAGATTCCTTCCGATGAGTGAGAAGAAGAAAGTCTTCTCGCCGGGCGCGTGGCAGGAAGCCCGGGCGCTGGTGTACGCGCACCGCCGCCGCTTGGCGCTCGGGCTGGTGCTGCTGCTCGTCAACCGGCTCGCCGGGCTCGTGCTGCCCTCGTCCTCCAAGTGGGTGATCGACAGAGTCATCAATCAGCACCACCCCGAGCTGCTCCTCCCCCTCGCGCTCGTGGCGGGCGCAGCGACGCTGGTGCAGGCGGTGACCGGGTTCGCCCTGTCGCAGATTCTGGGCGTCGCCGCCCAGCGCGCGATCACCGACATGCGTCGCACGGTCCAGGCCTACGTCCTGCGCCTTCCCATCAGCTACTTCGACTCCACGAAGAGCGGGATCCTGATCTCGCGGATCATGACCGACGCCGAAGGCATCCGCAACCTGGTCGGGACGGGGCTGGTGCAGCTCATCGGCGGGCTCTTCACGGCGACGATCGCGCTGGGGGTGCTCTTTTATCTGAACTGGCGGCTCACCGCGATCGCGATCCTCATCCTGGCCTGTTTCGGCGGCGGGATGGCGTACGCGTTTGCCAAGCTGCGGCCGCTGTTCCGCGAGCGCGGCAAGCTCAACGCCGAGGTCACCGGCCGGCTGGGCGAGACGCTCGGCGGCATCCGTATCGTCAAGGCCTACCGGGCGGAGCGGAGCGAGCGGCTCGTGTTCGCGCGCGGCGCGCACACCCTGTTGCGCAACGTCGCGACGACGATGACGGGCGTCTCCGGCGTCGGTTCCTTCGCCACCCTCATCGTCGGTGGCATCGGGATCCTCATGATCCTCGAGGGCGGGCATGCGATCCTCTCGGGCGCCATGACGTTGGGTGACTTCGTCATGTACCTTCTCTTCATCGGCCTCGTAGCGCTGCCGCTGATCAGCATTGCGTCGATCGGCACGCAGATCACCGAGGCGTTCGCGGGCCTCGACCGGATCCGGGAGATCCGGCGCCTCGTGACCGAGGACGCCGAGGACGGCGCACGGGCGCCGGTCGCCGACGTGATGGGCGACGTCGTCTTCGAGAACGTGAGCTTCGAGTACGTGCCCGGGGTCGAGGTCCTGAAGCGCGTGTCGTTCCGGGCGCCGCGGGGCTCGACGACGGCGCTGGTGGGCTCGTCGGGGGCGGGGAAGAGCACCCTGATCAGCCTCGTGCTCGCGTTCAACCGCCCCCAGTCGGGGCGGATCCTGGTGGACGGACGCGACCTCGTCACCATCCGGCTCACCGAGTACCGCCGGCAGCTCGGCGTCGTGCTGCAGGACAACTTCCTGTTCGACGGCACGATCGCCGAGAACATCGCATTCGCGCGGCCCCGCGCGACCCGGGAGGAGGTCGAGGCGGCGGCGCGTATCGCCCATTGCGACGACTTCGTGCGCCGTCTCGGACAGGGCTACGACACCGTCGTGGGCGAGCGGGGCGTGAAGCTCTCCGGGGGCGAGCGCCAGCGGGTCTCGATCGCGCGGGCGATTCTCGCCGACCCGCGGATCCTGATCCTCGACGAGGCCACGTCCAGTCTCGACTCGGAGAGCGAGGCGGCGATCCAGGACGGGCTCCGCAACCTGCGGCGAGGCCGTACCACCTTCGTCATCGCGCATCGCCTGTCGACCATCCGCAGCGCGGATCAGATCCTCGTGATCGAAGGCGGCGAGATCGTCGAGCGCGGCACCCACGCCGAGCTGCTCGCCCGGCGCGGCCGCTACCGGCAGCTGCACGACAAACAATACCGGTTCGAGCAGGACCTCTTCATCAACCCCGGCGAGGACTTCACCCCGGAGCCTGAGGCCCCGACCCTCCCGACGCCCCTGACCGCGCCCGACCGGCTGTAGGGTCGACACGTTCCACGACGCCAGGTTGCACGATGGCGTCGTGGAACGTGGCGTCATGGCGTCGTGCAACGCCGTTCACACGCGCGCGCTATTTCAGCAGCATGTCGTGCGGCCGGGCCGGCCCCGTCGGGAATCGGTCGAAGTCCACGACGAACTTGTCGTCGAGCTGCATCCCCTGCGGGCCGACGTTCAGCAGCCACACGCGGAAGGGGACCTTCCCGTCCAGGTTCGACAACAGTGAGTTGCTCACGTACAGGCGCCGGCTGTCCGGGGTCAACCTCATCATGTTCGGCTCCTGCAGCGACACCTGGCTCACGAACTTGGGGTGGAGCGGGTTCGAGATGTCGTATTGTTGCACCGCGTTTCCGGCGAAGAGCGAGACGTACAGGAGCTGGTTGTCGTACGAGATCCGCACGTCGGCGGGGGTCGAGTTCGCGGGGAGCTGGATCACCCGTGTGAAGACGAGCTTGCCGTCCTTGTCCTCCCAGTACCAGACGGTGCTCGCCCCGGCGCAGTTGATGAACCCCCCGCGCGCCGCCGGCCCGTGCATCCACCGCACCTCGAGGGGCATCTTGTCGAGGTGCTCGACCTGCAGCACCGTGCCCGCCTTCCAGTCCCACACCGCCACCGCGTCTCCCACGTTCTCCGGCGCGACCGGGTTGCCGCGGAAGTGATGGGGGTGCGTCCAGCTCGAGGTGACCATGCGGTTGACCTCGGGCTTCACCCCGACATCGTACATGTAGCCGGGATCGTCGGGCCGGTTGGGTGCAGGGAGCGCGCTCACGAAGTTGCCGTCGTTGTCGAGCTTCACGAGCGCACCCGGGCCAACTCCGTCCTTCGAGCCGAGCATCGCAATCATCACGCCCCCCGGGACGGCGTAGTGCGTGTGCGGGCCGGAATAGCCGGTCAACTGGCCAAGGTCGGGGATTGTTTTGATCAGCTTGGGATGCCGGGGATCGGCTTGCACGTCGTAGATGAACATGCGGTTCGAGACCAGGCCGCCCGCGAAGATGCGGTCCGCGTTCACGGTGTAGCCGAAGTGATGCGCTTCGTTGTCCACCGTGGCCCCCGTCGGCACGGTCGTGATGATCTTCGCGTAGCCGGGCGACTTCGGGTCGGCATCGATGACGGTGAGGAAGTCGGGGTCCTTCGCGTCCGCGTCGCTCGTCCACACATACAGCAGCGATTCGTGCTGCCCCGGCCGGAGCCCCTTCGCGAACACCGACTCGTCCTCGGGCCCGGACGGCATCGGGCCCGTCCACGCCGGCAGGGCGACCAGCAGCAGGAGGATGGTGCGTCTCATGTGACGACCTCACGCGAAAGTGGATGAGAAGTTGCGTACCGCCGCGGCCGCTGTGCGAAACCGGTGCGGGGCCTAGTCCGTGTGCCGGCGCGCCCCTCGCGCTCCCTCGGGTTCGTTGAGGGGGGGACAGCAACAGATTCGCGCGAAGGGGTGCGACCGGGGCGCCATGGCCTGTAAGGTACGCTCGCGGTTCGAGCGGGCAAGGGTTGGGCTTCGGGACGAAAGATCCATAGTCCCCCCTCTCCCGAAGGGAGAGGGGGCCAGGGGGTGAGGACCAGGGGGCCAGGGGGTGAGGCCTAGAAGAGGTTCCTCACCACGAACCACACGTTCGCCGGCCGCTCGGCGAGGCGACGCATGTACCAGGGAAACCAGGCGCTGCCGTAGCTGATCAGGACCCGCACGGCGCACCCGTCATCCGCGAGGGCTCGCTGCTCGGCGGCTTTGATCCCATACAACATGTGGAACTCGTAAGCGCCGCGCGCCACGCCCAATGCCGAGGCCCGCTGCCGAATGCGACCGACGAGTCGCAGGTCATGGGTGCCGAACACCGGATGCGCACGACCCCGCGCTGCGTGCTCCAGCAGTCTCGCGGCCAGGGTGAAGTAACTCGAGTCCACGTCACGCTTGCGCGGGAAGGCGACGGACGGTGGCTCGGCGTAGGCGCCCTTCACGAGCCGGATCGCGGGGGCGAGCGGAACCAGGCGGTCCAGATCCACCGGCGTGCGCCGGAGGTACGCCTGCAGGCACAGGCCGATGTTGTCTTGCTTGGCGCGCGCCCGCTGAAACAACTCCAGGGCGGCGTCCACATAGCGCGACTCCTCCATGTCGATCCAGAGGAATGAGCCCGCCTCGGCGGCGCGCGCGGCGAGCGTCCCCACGTCGCGGGAGCAGGTCTCGCGATCCACGTCGAGGCCCAGGTGCGTGAGCTTGACGGAAAGTTGAGCGGAGAGCCGGCGCTCGCGGATCTGCGCGAGGAGCCCCAAATAGTGGTTGCGTACCGCCGCGGCCGCAGCGGGGGTCGTCACCTGCTCGCCAAGCTGGGTGAGCACCGTCCCGATGCCGGTCCGCGCGAGCTCGGCGGCCGCCCCCAGCGCGGCGTCGATCTCTTCGCCCGGCATGAAGCGGCGTACGGCCCTCCGGAAAAACGCGCGGCGGCGCAGTTGGTCGGCGAGCCAGACGCTGCGGGAGGCCCGGAGCAGGAGGCGGCGGGCAAGGGCCATGGGGACCAATTAAGATAGACGCCGAAACGAACGCCCGGACGTCCAGACGCCGAGCGAATGCCAGGGTAAGGGGGGAGTAACTACCTGTCACTCACGCCTGACATCCGCTGGGCGCTTTTATGCTCTACAAAGTCTGGATCTCAGCCCGCAGCCTTCAACTCCAACTGGGCCGAGAAGCCGCTCCGCTGATCGCTACGGGTGCGACGCTCGCTGCTGCCGCGCCGCTCGGTCCCCGCCCAAGAGTCCGCGCCGACGAGCAGCGCCGCGACGCGGCGATCGGCGGGCTTGCGGCGGTCGACCAGAGGCCGGTTGTCCACGGCCGTCTGCGCCACGATCTCACCAACCACGACCTCGGGCGGCAGCGGTCGAAACGAGGGCCATTCGTCCTCGAACCAGTCACGCGCCAACTGGGCGGCGGACTCGGCTCCCTCTCTGCTCTCGAACAACCCGATGGACGCGAGCGTGTCGTTCCCCGCGTCCAGCAGGTAGTACATCACGAACCCCGGAAGCTTCCGCACCAGCGGCACGAACCACTTCTCAGCGTAGCGCGCCGCCTGCTCGACAGTTCCAAGCCTCACGCGGTACCGCCGGATGACTGCGTGCATGAGAGCCCCCCCTGTCCTGACTGGGTTCCTGGGGGCAAGTCCCGCGCCTTGAAGCGCGACCGCGGGACTGTTCCACCAGGCCTGCAATTGCTCACGGCTACCGCAAAAGTGACGCGTTTTCGCAACACATAGCCGGGCTCGAAGGCTGGCCCCGCCCCCGCGCAGCGTTCTGGCGGGCGGTCGTGCCAGCGGTCGGGCACCGGGGAGGGTAGCCGCCGGTGGCCGGACGGTCAAGCTTTTCCGGAAGCGGGGTGTTTACCTGGGGAGAATCCTAGACGGCTAGACGTCTAGACGTCTAGCCGCCTAGCAGTTTAGCCGTTTCACCCTTCTACGATGATCAAGTACTTGGAGTTGGCCCAGAAGCGCGCCGAATCGGCGATCTTCACGCGGCCGGTAATCGTGCCGTCTCCGGAGGGCGGTGTCTCGAGCGCGCCCACGTCCTGGCGCGACACGATGCGGTACTCCTTGTCCGTTGCCGGAAGCGGGAGCTGCGAGAAGTGGCGCCGATCCACCGGCGTGAAGACGCTCGGGTCGAGGCTGCGAGCCGGGACGAGGGTCTTCCCGCTCTTCCACAGCACGAACAGAAACCGGGCCCCGCCTTCCTCCTTGACGATGCCCTTCTGCTCGAGCTCGTCCTTCGTCCCGACCACGTAATAGACCGTGTTGGCTTCGGTGGACATGTTCTCGATCGTGTCCTTCAAGGCCACGTTTTCCGCCGTGAGCGTCTCCACCTGTTCGGTTAGCGCGGCGATCTGCTCCTTCTGCGAGTCGATCACGCCCTGGAGGTTCTGCATGGTCGCCGCGAGCGCGTTGCGGAGGCTATCGGAGATCGACGTGAGCTCGCTGATGCGGCGCTCGCTGTCCTGGAGCTTGGGCTCGATCTCGCGCACGCGGGCGGTGATGTAGCGGATCTTCTGGATGAGGGTGTCCCGTGACGCCCGCAGGGGCGATTCGCTCGACACCTTCAGCTTCTTGGGCGGAACGGCGGCCTTCGCGAGCTCCGCGCTGATCTCGCTCACGAAGCGGGTGTTCTCCGCGATCTCCTCCACCAGACGGTCCTTCTGCGCCGACGCCTGTGACAGGCTGTCGATTCTCGCCTGCGTTTCGGGAGACGGGCCCTGCTTGCAACTCAGCGCGACGATGAGGGCGATCGAGAGCCATGCCCCTTTCGTCACAAGACGGCTGTTGGTGAGCATGTCTTGGCCTCCTACCAAGAGCGTGTGATACCGGTCACACCAGGCTACGGGCTGACCGAGACTGCTACCACGATGTAAGGGCCGTGTTCCGCACGCTGTGATGCTGCTCCATTTTCCAGGAGCCATGCCTCTCCCGAACCGGGAGGAACCGTTGGGGAATCCCGCGCACTCCCTCCCTCGGCGACCGCCGGTGAGTCCGTTGAGCGAAGTGCGCCCCACCTACCTCTTATCCCGGTGGCTGTTCCTGCGTCTCCTGGGGCTCGTCTACCTCATCGCGTTCGTGTCGCTCGCCGTCCAGATCACGGGGCTCGTGGGCGAGCACGGGATCCTCCCCGCCCGGGACTTCCTCGACCGGGCGCGCGCGACCTACGGCGGCGCCGCCTACCGGCTCTTCCCCACTCTCTGCTGGCTGGGCGCCGGCGACGGCGCGCTGCGGCTGCTGGCCTGGGGTGGGGCCGTACTGGCGCTGTTGCTGATCGCGGGGGTCGCCCAGGCGCCGGTGCTCTTGCTGCTCTGGGCTCTGTACCTCTCCCTCAGCGTCGTCGGGCAGGTGTTCTTGTGGTTCCAGTGGGACGCGCTGCTGCTCGAAACGGGGCTCGTCGCGATCCTCTATGCGCCCGCACGGTGGCTGCCGAGTCTCGAGCGGGAGCCCGAGCCCTCCCGGGCGATGCATTGGCTGGTGTTGTGGCTCTTGTTCCGGCTGATGTTCCTCTCGGGGATCACCAAGCTCGCGAGCGGCGATCCGACGTGGCGCACCCTCACGGCCCTCGACTACCACTTCTGGACCCAGCCGCTGCCGCCGTGGACCGCGTGGTACGCGCAGCAGCTGCCTCCGTGGATGCACCGGGCCATGACGCTCGGCATGTTCGTGATCGAGCTCGGGGCGCCTTGGCTGATCTTCGCGCCGCCGCGGTTCGCGCGGTTGCGGCTCACCGCCTTCGTGCTGCTCGTCCTGGGCCAGCTGGGCATCGCGGTCACCGGGAACTACGGGTTCTTCAACCTGCTCTCCCTCACCCTCTGCGTGCCGCTGCTCGACGACGCCGTGCTGCGGCGTGCGATTCCGCTGCGCCTCGCCGCCGGGGCGCCCGAGCCGCGCTGGAAGCGCGTGGGCGTCACGGTGTTCGTGCCGGTCGTCGCGCTCTTGACCGCGCTGGCGTTCGTTCGCGAGATCGCCGCCACCCTGCCCGGCGGCGGGTCCCTCGACCACGCGCTGCTCCGCGCCGTGGCGCCGCTGCGCTCGATCAACGGCTACGGGTTGTTCCGGGTGATGACGACCGAGCGGCCGGAGATCGTGATCGAAGGCAGCCGGGACGGCGTGTCCTGGAAGGAATACGAGTTCCGTTGGAAGCCGGGCGCCCTCACCCGCCGCCCGCGGTTCTCGCAGCCGCACATGCCGCGGCTCGACTGGCAGATGTGGTTCGCCGCGCTGAACCCGCAGGGCGCGCGGAGCTGGCTTGCGCCCCTGACGCGTCATCTCCTCGCGGGAACGCCGGAGGTGCTCGCGCTGCTGGGTGAGAATCCCTTCCCCGCGCACGCGCCGCGCTATCTGCGGCTCGCCTACTACCGCTACCGGTTCAGCACCCCGGCCGAGCGGGCGCGGAGCGGCGACTGGTGGGAGCGGGAGTTCAGCGGTTACCTCACCGGAGCGCTGTCTCTCCCCGGGACGCCGCCACTACCGGATTCCGCGGCACGCCGCCCGCTCGGATCTCCGTGAGCCTGCTCCCCGTTGACCCTGCAGCGGTCGCGTTTATCTTCCGCCCGGGACGCGTGGGCCATCGGGTGGCCCGCGCGGTTTCCATCTCTGGGAGTCTCTCGATGAAGGCGACGGACATCAGGCGCGGGCACGTCATCCTGCTCTCCGGGCAGCCGTGCCGCGTGATGGATTTCACGCACCGCACGCCGGGCAACCTGCGCGCGTTCGTCCAGGTCCGGCTGCGGAACCTGGTGACCGGAAACACGTTCGACACGCGCCTCTCCGCCACCGACTTCGTGGACGAGGCACCGCTCGAGACCAAGGAGTTCCAGGTCCTGTATCGAGACCAGGGGGGCGTGCACGTCATGGACACCAACACCTACGAGCAGCACACCCTCGACGCCGAAGCGGTGGCGGACCAGGGCGCCTGGCTCGGACCGGAGATGCACATCCAGGTCGAGTGGCTGAACGGCCGGCCGGTGGGCATCGAGCTCCCCGCCGTGGTCGAGCTGGTGGTGGTCCAGACCTCGCCCGTCATGCGGGGCGCAACCAAGACGGCCAGCACCAAGCCCGCCAAGCTATCGAACGGCGTCACCATCCAGGTCCCGGAGTTCATCAACGAGGGGGAGAAGGTGCGCGTGGACCCGCGGGAAGGGGTATACCTGGAGCGGGCGAAGTAAGTCCCGCCCGTTCGGGTGGGTCAACGCGGACACAAGCCCCAGTAAATTCACACTGACCCCGGGACATCGCCCCGGGGTTCGTTTGTCGCCGGAGGGGACGCTGCATGCGCTCGGCCACACGCCTCGACATTCTCGGCACCGAGCAGGCCTACGTGGTGCTCGCGGCCGCCCGGCAGGTAGAGGCCGCCGGACATCGCGTCGTGCATCTCGAGATCGGCGAGCCCGACATGCCGACGCCGCCGCATGTGGTCGAGGCGGGTGTGCGGGCGCTCCGGGACGGGCTGACCCGCTACGCCCTGGCCGCGGGAGTGCCGGAGCTGCGTGACGCGATCGCCCGCTCGCTCGCCGCGCGCGGGGTGCGGGCCTCGGCGGAGAACGTGATCGTCACTCCCGGCGCGAAGCCGATGCTGTTTTGCGCCGCGCTCGCGTTGGTCGAGACCGGCGACGAGGTGCTCACGCCGGACCCGGGGTTCCCGATCTACGAGTCGGTGGTGCGGTTTGCCGGTGGCCGGCCGGTCTACTATCCGCTCGACGAGACGCGGGGGTTCGCGCCCGACGTGGACGCGATCGCGGCGCGAATCACGCCGCGCACTCGGGCCCTCATTCTCAATGTGCCGCACAACCCGACCGGTGGGGTCGCGGCCCTGGACGATCTCGCGCGCCTCGCCGCGCTGGCCGAACGGCACGATCTGTGGGTGATCTCGGACGAGGTGTACGGGCGGATCCGCTATGACGGGCGGTACGACAGCATCGCGGCGCTCCCGGGCCTGGCCGAGCGGACGGTGATCGTCGACGGCTTCTCCAAAACCTACTCGATGACGGGCTGGCGGCTCGGCTATGGCGTGATGCCGGCGTGGCTCGCCGCGCCGATGACGACCCTCGTCATCAACAACGTTTCGTGCACCGCGACCTTCGTGCAGTACGCGGGTCTCGCGGCGCTGACCGGGCCGCAGGAGCCGGTCACGCGAATGGTGTCGGGACTGCGTGCGAAGCGCGACTTGTTGGTGAACGGGCTCAACGCCATTGACGGCGTTGCGTGCGACACGCCGTCGGGCGCGTTTTACGCGTTTCCGGACGTTCGTGGGGTCCTCGAGCGCGCCGGGCTCACGTGTGAGACGTTCGCAGAGCGGCTGCTCGCGGAGCACCACACGGCCGTGCTCGCCGGGACCGCGTTCGGACCCGGCGGGGCGGGGCATCTGCGGCTGTGCTTCGCCACCGAGCGCGCCGAGATCGAGCTCGCTCTCGAGCGGCTGCGGAACGGCGTCACCGGCCTGGTGACGGCCGGTGCTCGATAACTCCGATCCCGAGCGATCGTCTTGGAGCGGATCAGAAATCAGGGCTCAGGGCAGTTGTCAGAAGCCAAGGCGCAGGCGGCCGGCAACTGACGACCGCTTGCGGCTTGGCGTCTGTCAACTGCTCTGACGACTGGACGCCTGGACCCTGTCGTTCTCGTCAATGGGCGATCAGTGGCAGCTCCCCGACCCGGTGTCCGTCGACGTGTAGCCCGGCACCGGGCGGAGGCGGGGCACAGCAGCGATCACGGGAGTTTCGTCACTTGGACGTTGTCCCACAGGCTCACGTTGTTCCATCCCCCGACCGCGATCGTCCCGCGCGCGTAATCGCCATCCGTCGCCGTCAGTTGCAGCGTGCCATTGACGTACGCCTTGAGCGTCGTCCCGACCACCTCTAACCGCAGCGTATACCACTGGCCCAGCGTGGCGCCAATTGCCTTGGGGGGCGCCAGATCAATGTCGGAGCTCCCGACCCGCTTCCGCAGAATCACGGCGCCGCTCCCGTTCAGCCCCGCATAGTAGCTCCCCCACGTGCCCGGCTGATAGCGGGCGAACACGCGCGCGATCCCGCCGCTGGAGGCCCAGGTGATCAACTTGACTTGCGCCTGAACTGCGTAGTCCGTCCACGTCGTGTCCCCCGCGTAGCTCCAATCGCTCCCGCTGGTATTGGTGTTGCGGTATCCATGGTTCGTCCCGGAGTCGAGCACGACCGCCCATGAGCCTTGCACCGGCCGCCAGCACGGGCAGCCCCCCGTCTCGAAGTCATCCGCAAACAAGGCCGCGCCGGGCGGACTGACGGTCACGGCGATCTTGCCGGATCCCGCCCCGCCGTCCTTATCCGTGACCGTCAGGCGTAGGGTGTCCGTCCCAGCCGCGGTGTACGTGTGCGTGGCCGTAATAGGACTGGACTGGCTGGACGTGCTCCCGG
>QHVD01000120.1:0-5291 GCA_003222235.1 Gemmatimonadota bacterium
GAGACCGATCCGCTGCCGCTCGATCCCGCCCGCGCGTCCCGCCTCGCCGCGGCGCTCGACCTCGTCTACGCCCCGGGCGAGACCCGCTGGGTGCGCACGCTCCGCGCAGCCGGCATCGCCGCGCAGGACGGCCGCGAGATGCTGGTGCGCCAGGGTGCGGCGGCCTTCAGCCGCTTCTTTCCCGCCCAACAGGCGCCGCTCGAAGTGATGCGCGCCGCCGTCACCCGCGCGCTGCGTGCTTGAGGCGCTCGAGCAGCTGCTCCTGCCGTCGGAATGCACCCTCTGCCACGCCCTGCTGTCGTTCCGCAACCATCGCCGCCTCGTCTGCGACCTCTGCCGTCACCGCTGGCGAGCGGTCTGCCCGCCGTGGTGCGAGCGCTGCGGCCAGCCAGAGCCGCTGTTCGGGCCTTGCCGGTTGTGCGCCCCGTGGCCCGACGCCTTCAGCACGGCTCGCTCGGCCGTATGGCTGGAGAGCGGGGCTCGGGCCGCCATCCACGCGCTGAAGTACCGCGGCCTGCCGCGCGTCGCCGACGAGCTCGCGGAGGCGGTGGCGCGCATCCCGATCCCGGGGCGCGAACGGGCGTGGCTCGTCCCCGTGCCGCTCGGCCCGAGACGGCAGCGCGAGCGCGGCTACAACCAGAGCGAGCGCCTGGCCCGCGCGCTGGGGCGGCGCTGGCAGCGGCCCGTGGCAGATCTGCTCGTGCGCGTGCGTGACACGGCCGCGCAAACGGCGTTGACACCGGAGGCGCGGCTGGCGAATGTCGCGGGGGCATTCGAAGTCCGGAACCGGAGCCCTGAGACCCCGGGCTCGCGCCCGGGGTCAGGTGAGTCCGGGCTGGAGAGTCGACTGACCCCGGGCGCAAGCCCGGGGAGCCTCCCTTGGCCGCCATTGATTCTCGTGGACGACGTCTTCACCACCGGCGCGACGCTGGCCGAGGCCGCACGAGCCCTGGCGCAGGCGGGCGCGCGCACGATCCTGGCCGTGACGTTCGGCCGGGCCGTGCTTCCCGACTTCAGCTAGCACAGGTGGTTCAGGCGTTGCGACCGGTGATCGCACGGGCTGAAGCCCGGCCTCGGCTGCGGGGTCCGTCCTGAAGGACGGCAGCGCACCAGCGTCCTTCAGGACGTGCTCGGGCCGAGGGCGCCCTTCAGGGCGTCCAGTCCAATCAATCAACTCGGGATTCTTCAGGGAGTCTTTCACCACTGCGCTAGTGCGGTTCCACCTGATCCTGCATAGGTTTGCAGAGAAATTCGCGTCTTTCAGAGGAAAGCAGCAAAGGCACCCTTCCAGGAGCGAGAGCAATGCCGGTTCGTGTGGGCATCAATGGGTTCGGTCGGATCGGGCGCAACGTGATCCGAGCGGCGGTCCTGATGAAGCAGTCCAGCCTCGAGTTCGTGGCGGTGAACGACATCACGGACACGAAGACGCTCGCGCACCTTCTCAAGTACGACTCGGTGCACCGCCGCTTCCCCGGGACCGTCGAGCCCCAGGGCAGCACTCTCGTGGTGAACGGCAACGCGATCAAGGTGTCGGCCATCAAGGAGCCCGAGAAGCTTCCGTGGAAGGACCTCGGGGTGGAGCTGGTGCTCGAGAGCACCGGTCGGTTCACGGATCGGGAGGCAGCCGAGAAACACCTCGCCGCGGGGGCGAAGCGGGTGGTGATCTCCGCGCCGGCGAAGGGCGACGACATCACGATCGTGATGGGCGTGAACCACGAGAAGTACGATCCCGCGAGGCACCGCATTGTCTCGAACGCCTCCTGCACCACGAACTGCCTGGTGCCCGTTGTGAAGGTCGTGCTCGACAACTGGGGATTCAAGCACGGGTTCATGACCACGGTCCACAGCTACACCAACGACCAGCCGATCCTCGACCTGCCCCACAAGGACCTGCGGCGCGCCCGCGCGGGGGCGCTGAGCGTCATCCCGACGACGACCGGCGCGGCGAAGGCCACGAGCCTCGTGATCCCCGAGCTGAAGGGCAAGATCGACGGCGTCTCGCTGCGCGTGCCGACGCCGGACGTCTCCCTGGTCGATCTCAGCGCCGAGGTCGAGCGCAAGACGACGATCGACGAGGTGAACGGCGCCTTCAAGCAAGCCGCTTGCTCGAGCCTCAAGGGAATCCTCGACGTCAGTGAGGAGCCGCTGGTCTCGGCGGACTACATCGGGAGCCTGTACTCGAGCGTCGTCGACTCGATGTCCACCAACGTGATCGACGGGACGTTCGTGCACGTGTCGGCCTGGTACGACAACGAGATGGGGTACTCGGCGCGGTGCGTTGATCTCCTCGCCCATATCGCCGCTAAGCGGTGAGCAGGAAGCGGACGCTGCGGGACCTCCCGGCGGCCGCCCTGGACGGCAAGCGCGCCCTGGTCCGGGTGGACTTCAACGTCCCGCTCAAGGACGGCCGGGTCACGGACGACACGCGCATCCGCGCCGCGCTTCCCACGATCAACTATCTGCGGGAGAAGGGCGCGCGGGTCATCCTGCTCTCGCACCTGGGCCGCCCCAGGGGCGTCGAGCCCGCGTTTTCCCTAAAGCACATCGTGCGGGACCTCGAGCGCCTGCTCGGCGCCCCGGTCGAGGTGATCCCCGATCCCGCGACGGGCGTCGCGGCGACGCGCCGGCTGCCGCGCGGCGGCGTGGCGCTCGTCGAGAACACCCGCTTTTGGCCCGGCGAGGAGGCGAACGACCCCGCGTTCGCCGCGCTCCTCGCCGCGCTCGGCGACTTCTACGTGAACGACGCATTCGGCTCGGCGCATCGCGCCCATGCCTCCACGGAAGCCGTCGCCCACCTGTTGAAGCCCGCCGTCGCCGGGTTCCTGATGGAGCGGGAGCTCGAGTACCTCGGTGACGCGCTGGACAAGCCCCAGCGCCCCTTCGTCGCGGTGCTCGGTGGAGCGAAGATTTCCGGGAAGATCGACGTGATCCAGGCGCTCGTGCCGAAGGTGGACGAGATCCTCGTCGGCGGCGGGATCGCGAACACGTTCTTCCTCGCGATCGGATTCAGCGTGGGCGGCTCGCTCGTGGAGCCGGAAAAGAAGGACCGCGCCCGAGCGCTCATCGCCAAGGCGGGGGCGAAGCTCATTCTCCCGCGGGGGGCCGTCGTGGCGCCGAGCCTCGAGCGCGCCGCCGAGCGGCGTGAGGTCCCCTCCGACCGGATCCCGCCGGACTGCGCCATCTTCGACATCGATCAGGCCACCCGCCTCGACTTTCGGGCGCGCATCCTCCAGGCAAAGACGCTCGTGTGGAACGGGCCGATGGGCGTGTTCGAGACCCCGCCGTTCGACGCGGGCACGCGCGCAATCGCCGAGGCCATGGTGGCGGCGGGCGAGCGCGGCGCGGTCACCATCGTGGGCGGCGGAGATTCGGCGGCCGCGGTGGCGGGGTTCGAGGACAAGTTCACTCACGTCTCCACCGGCGGAGGGGCGTCACTCGAGTTCCTCGAGGGGAAGCCGCTCCCCGGCGTCATGGCCCTCGAGGACGCGTGAGGGAGCTCCGCTTCGCGGCCAACTGGAAAATGCACATCGGCCCGGACGAGGCCCGCGCCTACCTCAGGGCCTTCCGCGCGCGCTACGACCGCCGCGAGGACCGGGACGTCTGGTTCTTCCCCCCCGCCGTGTCCCTCGAGGCGGCGGCCCAGGCGGTCCGCGAGCGGCTCGATCTCTCGGTCGGCGCCCAGGACATTTACTGGGAGCCGAAAGGCGCCTTCACGGGCGCGATCTCGGCGCCCCTCGCAGCCCAGGCCGGGGCGAAGGCGACGCTCATCGGACACTCCGAGCGCCGCCACGTGTTCGGCGAGAGCGACGAGGATACCCGGAAGAAGACGGTCGCGGCGCTTGCGTACCGCCTGGCTCCGGTGCTGTGCGTGGGCGAGACGCTGGCCGAGCGCGAGGCCGGGCACACGGTGGCCGTCGTGAAGCGCCAGCTCACCGCCGCACTCGGGAGCCTCGACGCCGCGAGGCTCGCACAGATCACGATCGCCTACGAGCCCGTCTGGGCGATCGGCACGGGGCGGAATGCCACACCGCGCGATGCGGCGTCGGTGCATTGCGAGATCCGCAGCTGGCTCACCACCCGGGGAGCGGCGCGCGCGCGGGTGTTGTACGGCGGGAGCGTGAGCCTCAAGAACATCGCGGAGCTGCTCGCGGAGCCCGAGCTCGACGGCGTGCTCGTCGGAGGTGCCTCGCTCGATCCGGAGGGCTGGGCCGAGCTTGTGCAGATCGGCGGCGCATAGCTATTATCCCGGCGGCATGTATACCGTGCTCCTTTTCGTCCTCATCGTCGACGCGCTCATTCTGGCCGCAGCCGTGCTGCTGCAGGCAGGCCAGGGCGGCGGGCTCGCGTCGCTCGGTGGCGGCGCCGGGACCGAGCAGTTCATGGGCGGACGGCAGGCGACGACTCTGTTGACCAAAGTCAGCTGGTGGGGCGCCGGGATCTTCCTGTTCGTGTCCCTCGTCCTCGCCATCATGTCCTCGCGCGGGGCGGGGCCGAGGTCGGTGATCGAGACCGAGGCGCCAGCGCCGGCTCCGATGCAGGCCACGCCGCTGCCGCTCCAGAGCACGCCGCAGCCGGCGCCCGCGGCCCCGGCTGCGCCCCCCCCCTCCAAGCAGTCGCAACCCTCAGGCCAGAGACCGCCCGATCGCTGAGCGTCAGCCCGCCTACGTGCTCCTCGAGGACGGAGCCTGGTTCCCCGGATCGGCTCCTTTCCCCTTCGAGCCGACATATGCCGAAGTCGTCTTCACCACCAATCTGTCGGGCTACCAGGAGGTGTTCACCGACCCCTCCTACCTCGGTCAGATCGTGGTGATGACCGCGCCGATGATCGGCAACTACGGCATCAATCCGGAAGACGTCGAGTCCGACCGGCCGCGGGTCGCCGGCGTCGTGGTGCGCGAGCTCTCAGTCCGTCCGTCAAACTGGCGGGCGACCGGCGCTCTCGCCGACTGGCTCGCGGCCGCGCGCGTGCCGATCGTCGCCGACGTCGATACGCGCCAGCTCACGCGCCACATCCGCTCCAAGGGAGCGATGCGCGGCGCCGTGGCGGTGGGCCCGCAGCCGAGCGACGCCGTCCGCGCCGCGCTCGCCGCGAGCCCCTCGATGGACGGCCTCGACCTCGCGACCTGTGCGACCGTCGCGAGCGAATACGTCGAGGGGCCGGGCGACGCACCCCGCCACATCGTGGCGTACGACTATGGGATGAAGCGCAACATCCTGCGACTGTTCGTCCAGAACGGCTGCCGCGTAACCGTGGTCCCCGCAGGGACTCCGGCCGGACGGGTCCGGGAGCT
>QHVD01000120.1:5330-14856 GCA_003222235.1 Gemmatimonadota bacterium
CGCCGTCGGCTATGCTATCACGACGCTGCGCGAGCTAGCCGATGGCCGCCTGCCGATCTTCGGCATCTGTCTGGGCCACCAGCTGCTCGGGCTCGCACTCGGCGGAGAAACGGTCAAACTTCCATACGGCCACCGGGGGGGCAACCACCCGGTAAGGGATCTTACGACGGGACAAGTACTTATAACGTCGCAGAACCACGGCTTCGCGGTGCGGGGTGACGGAGGCGCGGTCCCAGGTGCCAAAGCGCTCGAAGTGACCCACCGTAACCTCAATGACGGAACGGTAGAAGGGTTGAAGCACCGGGAGGCCCCTATCTTCGCGGTGCAGTATCACCCCGAGGCATCTCCGGGCCCTCACGATGCCCAACCGCACTTCCGGCAGTTCCTCCAAGCTCTTGACACACAATAGGTAAGCTCGTAAGTTGGCCGCTCATCTGTGGCAGCCCTTGGGCCCTTCGAGGGGGACGGATGACGAAGGCCGACCTGGTCGAGAAGGTCACCGCTCATATCGCACGCACTGCCGGTCCCCTCATTTCAAAAAAGGACTGCGCCCGCGTCGTCGACTCCTTCCTGGACGCGGTGAAGGCAGCGCTCGCTGAACAGCATAACATTGAGATACGCGGGTTTGGGACGTTCAAGATTCGCCAGCGCAAGACCCGCATGGCGCGCAACCCGCGCACCGGTGACCCGGTCGAAGTCGCCGCTCGTCCCGTCCCTGTCTTCAAGCCCAGCAAGGAGTTGCGAGCGATGGTGGCGGAGGCGAGCGAGCGAGTCACGCCCTGAGACACGGCTGGCGCCGTACCGGCGGCCCGGACTAACCGTCTGGGCCGCTTTGTTTTGGACGAGGTGGCATGGGTTCAACCCTTCCCGGAGCGTTCGCGTGCGTTCGCTACTGACGCCATTCTTGATCGCCGTCCCACTGTCCGCTCAAACCGTCCAGTACGAAGTGTCCGTCGCGTCGGCCTCGGCGCACTTGCTTCACGTCGCCGCCGAGTTTCCCACCCGCGGCCAGGAGACGCTGTACGTCTCGCTCCCCGCATGGAGTCCCGGCGCCTACGAGATCCAGAACTACGCGCGCTACCTGCGTCACTTCGGCGCCAAGAGCTCATCGGGGCAGGCCCTGTTTTGGGACCGGTTCGACAAGGACACCTGGCGCGTCCCCACGGGCAAGAGCGACCGAGTGACGATCGCGTTCGATTACCTCGCGGACACGATCGATCTCTCGATCGCTCGCCTTGTGGACGACTTCGGCCAGTTCCTCGGCACGAACCTATTCCTGTACGAGGAGGGCCAGCTCGATCGGCCGGCTGAAGTGCGCTTCGCGCTGCCGGCGGGATGGCAGGTGACGACCGCGCTGAAGGGTTCGGGGAGCGGACCCTACACCGCCGCCGACTACCACGAGCTCGCCGATGCGGAGTCCTTCATCGGGAAATACAGCCTCGACTCGATCCGCGTGGACGGCAGGTCGATCCGGATCGCGGTGTGGCCCGCTGAGGCCTACTCACCGGCCGTCGCGCGCAACATGCGTACCGACCTCGAGAAGATCGCGAAGACGGAGAACACGTTGTTCGGCGGCCCGCCGTACGACAACTACACGGTCTTCTTCAACGTCATCCACGAGCCGGTCAACTTCGGGGGCGGGCTCGAGCACAGCGCCGCGCAGTTCGACATCCTGCCGGCGGGTGCGTTTGCCGACGCGGCGGGGAACCTGGGCAGCTTCATGGTGCCGCTCTTGTCCCACGAATATTTCCACGTCTTCAACGTGAAGCGGATCCGGCCCTCGGACATGTGGCCCTACGACTACCACGGGGAGCAGTACACTCCGCTCCTGTGGTGGTCGGAGGGGGTCACGGACTATTATGCGGACCTGACCAACATCCGCTCCGGGCTCTGGACCGCGGAGCAGTTCCTGAGCAACGTCGCGGCGGACATGCGGCAGGTGGAATCGACGCCCGAGCCGTGGAGCGAGGAGGACGGCAGCGTCGCGACGTGGATCAACGAGGTCTTCGTCAACAGCTCGCAGCTGTACTACCCGAAGGGGGCCTTGACCGGGCTGTTGCTCGACGTCTCGATCCGCGACGCGACGGACGACCGTCACGGCCTGGACGACGTCATGCGGGCGCTGTACACCCGCTTCTATCAGCAGCGCAAGGGGTTCCGCACGGCGGACCTGCTCGCCCTGTTGCGTGAGTTCGGCATGCTGGACGCGGACCGGTTCTACCAGCAGTACATCAACGGTCGCGAGCCGCTCCCCTACGAAACGGTGCTCACCAAGGCAGGAATCGCCGTCCACCGTCAGACGGCTTCCGCTCCGTTCCTCGGCGTCAACGCGCAGCCCGGCCCCGGCCCCGAGCGCAAGCTGGTGGTGCAGGATGTGGTAGCGGGGAGCTCGGCCGACGCAGCCGGGGTCAAGTCGGGTGATGTGCTCATGAAGGTGGGCGACGTAGAGGCCCGTACGGACGAGGACTGGGGCGCGAAGTTCCGCCGGCGCTACCGCGGGCAGGCCGGCGCGCCCATCACGATCACCGTTCAGCGG
Organism: Gemmatimonadota bacterium; assembly: GCA_003222235.1. Lineage (GTDB taxonomy): Bacteria > Gemmatimonadota > Gemmatimonadetes > Gemmatimonadales > GWC2-71-9 > AG12. The sequence continues at coordinate 7,867 of QHVD01000120.1, forward strand.
GATCAGGCGACCGTCACCCTCAACACCCAGGTGCGCGAGCGGGGGGCGACGACGTTCGAGGTGACGCTCGCGCCCACTCCCACCCCGAAGCAGGCTAAGATCTGGCGGGGAGTCTCCTCCGGTTCCACCGGCAGCTGACGGGCGCTATCTTCCTGGCCGTATGCAGCTCAGCGTCGCGTCCGGAACGGTTCGCGTGCAGTTCTTCGCCCGCTACGCGGAGATGGTGGGGTGCCGCGAGGCGGCGATCGTGGTGACGCTCCCGGCCACCGTCGGCGACGTGGTGCGCCGGGTGCGGGAAGAGCTGCCCGGCGCCCGCGGTCTTCCAGAGCGGCCACTCACCGCCGTGAACTTGAAGCACGTGAAGCTCGATGCCTCCGTGCAGGACGGCGACGAGGTGGCCTTGCTGCCGCCGGTCGCGGGAGGCTAGACCAATGCGGAATGCGGAGTGCGGAATGACGATAAGACGAATGCGGAGTGCGGAATGCGGAATGCGGAATTGAACGACATGGTTCGATCCAATACGCGCGCCACCGGGTTCGACGGGGGCGCGATACATTCCGCACTCCGCATTCCGCATTCCGCATTCTTGAGGCAGCGGGCATGAGCTTTCTCACGCGCAGCCCCCTCTCCCTCGACGCGCTTCTCGGCGAAGTGTCCTCGCCCGAACGCGGCGGCACGTGCGCGTTCCTGGGCACCGTGCGCAACGGGCCGGAGGAGCACGGCGTGACCGCGATCGAGTACTCGGCATACGACGAGATGGCGGACGCCGAGCTCGGTCGCATTCTCTCCGAGGTGCGGGAGCGGTGGCCCCAGGCACGCGCCGGCGTGCGTCATCGGATCGGCAAGATCCCGGCGGGGGAGGCGAGCATCGCGATCGTCGTCGCGGCCCCGCACCGCGCGCAGGCGTTCGAGGCGTGCCGCTACGTCATCGAGGAAATAAAGCGCCGCGTCCCCGTCTGGAAGAGGGAGCTGCGGCTCGACGGCACCGCCGTGTGGGTCGATCCCTCCGGCCAGCCGACGACCTCACCCCCAGTCCCGACCCCCTCGCCCTTCTCCCGCCTTGCGGAGAGGGAGGGCCATGTCTGAGGCGCTTCACGACGCGTTCGGCCGGCCGCTCGCGAGCCTGCGCGTCTCGGTGACCGACCGCTGCAACATGCGGTGCCGCTACTGCATGCCCGAGGACGAGTACGTGTGGCTGCCGCGCGAGTCGATCCTCACGTTCGAAGAGATCGCCCGTCTCGCGCAGGTATTCGCGGGACTGGGCGTGCACAAAGTTCGGCTGACGGGCGGCGAGCCGCTGCTCCGGCAAGACCTCGCGACGCTGGTGGAGATGATCACGCGGGTCGGGGGCCTCACCGACCTCGCGCTGACGACGAACGGCCTGTTGCTCGCGAAGCAGGCGGCCGAGCTGCGGCGGGCGGGCCTGCGCCGGGTCACCGTGAGCCTCGACACCCTGCGCCCTCAACGCATGCTGGCCTTCGCGAAGAGCGCCCGCCACGCCGACCTGCTCGGCGGGATCGCGGCGGCGCGGGCGGCGGGGTTCGAGCGACTCAAGCTCAACACCGTCGTGATCCGCGGCTTCAACGACGACGAGCTCGCCGACCTAGTCGAGTTCGCGCGAGCCCACGACGCCGAGGTCCGGTTCATCGAGTACATGGACGTGGGCGGCGCGACGCGGTGGTCCATGGACCAGGTGGTGTCGCAGCGCGAGATCCTCGACGCGCTGAGCCGTGCCTACGGCCGGATCGAGCCGCTCCAGGAGAAGGGACCCTCTAGGGCGCCGGCGGAGCGCTTCCGGCTGCCGGACGGCACGACCTTCGGCGTGATCGCGTCGGTCACGGCGCCGTTCTGCCGCACCTGCGACCGCAGCCGTCTCACCGCGGACGGCGCCTGGCTCTTGTGCCTGTACTCGGAGCACGGCGTGGACCTGCGGGAGCCGCTGCGTTGCGGTGCGACGAACGAGGCACTGGCTGCGCTGATCGCCGCCACCTGGCGCGCGCGCAGCGACCGCGGCGCCGAGGAGCGGCTCGGGCTGCCCCAGCGCGGCGCGCTCTATCAGCTCGACCGCCTGCGCGCCGACCCGCACCGGGAAATGCACACCCGGGGCGGGTGACCTCCCTGCATGGTCAAGAAGATCACTGTCGTCGGCGCCGGGAACGTGGGTGCAACCGCCGCGCAACGCCTCGCCGAGAAGGAGCTCGCCAGGAGCGTCGTCCTCGTGGACGTGATCGAGGGCGTGCCGCAGGGGAAGGGGCTAGACCAGTGGGAGTCGGCGCCGATCGAGGGGTTCGACACGCGGGTGGTGGGCGCGAACGACTACGGCCCCGCCGCGGGGAGCGAGATCGTCGTCGTGACGGCGGGGATCGCCCGCAAGCCCGGCATGAGCCGCGACGACCTGGTCCGCACCAACGCCGACATCGTGAAGCAGGTCGCCCAGGAGATCAAGCAGCATTGCCCCCAGGCGATCGTCGTGGTGGTCTCGAACCCGCTCGACGTGATGTGCTGGGTCACGAAGCAGGTGACGGGATTCCCGCGGGAACGCGTCATCGGCATGGCCGGCGTGCTCGACACGGCCCGCTATCGGGCCTTCCTGGCGGAGGCGCTCGACGTCTCCGTCGAGGACATCCAGGCGATGGTGCTGGGCGGCCACGGCGACACGATGGTACCGCTCGTCTCGTACACGGCCGTTTCCGGGATCCCCGTCACCCACTTCCTCGACGGAGCCGCCCTCGGCAAGATCGTCGAGCGCACCCGGAACGGCGGCGCCGAGATCGTGAGCTACCTGAAGACCGGCTCGGCGTACTACGCGCCGTCCGCCGCCGTGGTGCAGATGGTCGAGGCGATCGTGCGGGACAAGAAGCGGGTGCTCCCGTGCGCCGCGTGGCTCGAGGGCGAATACGGCCTCTCGGGGATGTACTGCGGCGTGCCGTGCAAGCTCGGCCGCCGGGGCGTGGAGCAGGTGATCGAGGTGAAGCTGTCGGCCGAAGAGCAGGCGGCGCTGAAGAAGTCCGCCGAGGCCGTGAAGCAAACGATGGAGGCGGTGAAGCTCTAGGGCGCGATCACGCCTCCACACCATCTCCTCTGACGTCTGACGTCTGACGTCTGAGTGTCGCAGTCAGGTAGTCCCGATTGAGCCGCGCGATGAAGTCGATGCTGATCTCCTTGGGGCACGCGGCCATGCACTCGCCGTGATTGGTGCACGCCCCGAACCCTTCCGCATCCATCTGCGCCACCGTGTCCGCCACCCGGGAGTGACGCTCCGGTTGGCCCTGCGGCAAGAGCCCGAGGTGGGAAACCTAGGCCGCGACGAACAGCATCGCGGAGGCGTTGGGGCAGGCGGCGACGCAGGCGCGGCAGCCGATGCACTGCGCCGCGTCCATGGCCAGGTCGGCGTCGCGCTTGGGCACGAGGAGCGAGTTCGCCTCGGGCGCGCTGCCGGTGCGCACGGTGATGTACCCGCCCGCCTGGATGATGCGGTCGAACGCGCTCCGGTCCACGACCAGGTCCTTGACGACCGGAAACGCCCGCGCCCGCCACGGCTCGATCCAGATCTCGGCGCCGTCCGGGAAGTGGCGCATGTGGAGCTGGCAGGCTGTGGTGGCCCGCTCGGGCCCGTGGGGCCGGCCGTTGATCACCATGCCGCAGGCGCCGCAGATCCCCTCGCGGCAGTCGTGGTCGAAGGCGATCGGCTCCTCCCTCCGGGCGACGAGCTGCTCGTTCAGCACGTCGAGCACCTCGAGGAACGACATGTCCGGGCTCACGTCCGCGACGTCGTAGCGGACGAACTCGCCCGGCGCCGCGGGTCCCGCCTGACGCCAGACGTGCAGCTCCACCTTCATTACTTGTAGCTCCGCACCGAGGGGTGCACGGCCTCGAACGCGAGCGGCTCCTTGTGGAGCACGGGAGGGTTGCCGACACCGCTGAACTCCCAGGCGGCGACATAGGCGAACCGATCGTCGTCGCGCTTCGCCTCGCCCTCGGCCGTCTGATACTCCTCGCGGAAGTGGCAGCCGCACGACTCCTCGCGCTGCAAGGCGTCGTGGCACATCTCCTCGGCGAACTCGAAGAAGTCCGCCACGCGGCCGGCCCGCTCGAGCGCCTGGTTCAGGTCCTCATTGCCGCCGCCCACGTACACGTCGTTCCAGAATTCCTCGCGCAGGCAGCCCACCCGCTCGAGCGCCTCGCGGAGCCCCTGGGCGTTGCGGGACATGCCGCACTTGTCCCACATGACGCGACCGAGCTCGCGGTGGAACGTGTCGACGCTCCTGCGGCCGTTCACCGCCATCAGCTTCGTGATCCGCTCCGTGACCTCCCGCTCGCTCTGGCGGAACGCCGCGTGGCTCGTGTCCGCGCCACCCGGCTTCACCAGCGCCAGGTGCTCGCCGAGGGTATAGGGGACGATGAAGTAGCCGTCTGCGAGCCCTTGCATGAGCGCGCTCGCGCCCAGGCGGTTCGCGCCGTGGTCGGAGAAGTTCGCTTCGCCGATCACGTACAGCCCGGCGACCGTGCTCATCAGATTGTAGTCCACCCATAGCCCGCCCATGGTGTAGTGGGGAGCCGGGTAGATGCGCATCGGGACCGTGTAGGGGTTCTCACCGGTGATGCGCTCGTACATCTCGAACAGGTTGCCGTAGCGCTCCGCCACCACGTGGCGCCCGAGCCGGCCGATCGCGTCGCGGAAGTCCAGATAGACGCCGCTCCCCCCCGGGCCGACGCCGCGACCCTGGTCGCACACTTCCTTGGCGCGTCGCGATGCGATGTCACGCGGGGCGAGGTTGCCGAAGCTCGGGTACAGCCGCTCCAGGTAGTAGTCGCGCTCCGCCTCCGGGATCTCCTCCGGCCTCCGCTCGTCGCCGGCCCGGCTCGGGACCCAGATCCGGCCGTCGTTGCGCAGCGACTCGCTCATCAGCGTGAGCTTCGACTGGTGCTCGCCCGTGGGCGGGATGCAGGTCGGATGGATCTGGGTGAAGCAGGGGTTCGCGAACGCGGCGCCGCGCTTGTGGGCGCGCCAGATGGCGGTGACGTTGCAGCCCTTCGCGTTGGTCGACAGATAAAAGATGTTGGAGTAGCCGCCCGTGGCGAGGACGACCGCGTCGGCGGCGTGGGCGCTGATCTTCCCGGTCACGAGATCGCGCGCGATGATGCCGCGCGTCCGCCCCTCGATCACGACCAAGTCGAGCATCTCGTGACGCGCGTACATCTTCACCGCGCCCCGGCCTATCTGCCGGGCCAGCGCCTGGTACGCGCCGAGCAGGAGCTGCTGGCCGGTCTGGCCGCGGGCGTAGAACGTGCGCGAGACCTGCACGCCGCCGAACGAGCGGTTGGCGAGCAGCCCGCCGTACTCCCGCGCGAACGGAACGCCTTGCGCCACGCACTGGTCGATGATGCTGGCGCTGACCTCGGCCAGACGGTATACATTCGCCTCGCGCGAGCGGAAGTCGCCTCCTTTGATCGTGTCGTAGAAGAGACGAAAGACCGAGTCGCCGTCGTTCTGGTAGTTCTTGGCCGCGTTGATACCGCCCTGCGCCGCGATCGAGTGCGCACGCCGGGGCGAGTCCTGGAAGCAGAAGCACGAAACGTCGTAGCCCAGATCGGCGAGGGAGGCGGCGGCCGAGGCCCCGGCGAGCCCCGAGCCCACCACGATGACGTGATACTTCCGCTTGTTGGCCGGCGCGACGAGTCGGATCTCGGAGCGGTGGCGCGCCCACTTCGTCTCGAGCGGCCCTGACGGGACCTGCGAGCGCAGCTCCACGCTCAACGGATCAGACCGGCGAGCACGGCAACCGGGATCGAGATGTAGCCGCCCGCGATCACGGCCGCGACGACGGCCGCCGCGCCTCCCCCCCCCCGCCACCGGAAGGTGGGCGGCCGGTTCCAGCCGAGCGTCTGGAAGGCGCTCCACAAGCCGTGGTAGATGTGGAGCCCCACGACGACCATCGCCACGATGTAGATGGCGGACACCGGCCAGCGGCTGAAGCTCGCGATCACGTTGTGGTAGACGTCACCCGGCACGAAGCTCGGATTGGCCCTCCCGAAGGTTAGATCGAGCAGATGGTAGATCACGTACAGGAAGATGATCACGCCGCCCCACCGCATCGTGCGCGCGGCGTAGGTCGTCTCCACCGGCTCCAGCCGCCGATAGCCGACCGGCCGGGCGCGCCAGCTCGCCCGCGTCACCTCGATCGCCGCCCAGATGTGCGCGAACACGGAGACGAGCAGGATGATCCGGACGCCCCACAAGAGCTGCCCCCTCCCAAAGAACGGCGCGCCGACGACCCGCAGGCCCTCGGCGTAGGCGTTGAAGTGCTCCGGCCCTTGGAACAGCTTCAGGTTGCCGAGCATGTGCCCGACCACGAACAGGAAGAGGATCAGCCCCGTCACCGCCATGATCACCTTCCTGCCGATCAACGAGCGAGCGAAGCCCGGGGGCGTCGGAGGGGCCTTGCCGGGCGGGGCCGGGGGGGCTGGGGGGACGACGACGTGCGTGGTCACGGAACGGGTGATGATACTCGCTGAGCGGGCGCGCAAGCAAGCCGGTGACACCACCCTCTTACCAGGAGCGCTGCGATGGCCATCCAGTCTTCGATTCTCGTTTCCACCACCTTCGACGTGCAGGGCCGGCGCATCCGCGAGTACCGGGGCGTCGTCCGTGGGATTACGGTCCGGGCGCCCACCATCGCCCAGGGGATCCTCGGTGGGCTGAAGAGCATCGTCGGGGGGAGCATCGGCGCGTACACGGAGATGTGCGAGCAAGCGCGCCAGGCGGCGTACGACTTGATGATCGAGCACGCCCGGCAGCTCGGCGCCAACGCCGTCGTGGGCATGAGCTTCGATGCGTCCGAGGTCGCGAGCAAGGCATCGGCCACGGAGGTGCTCTGCTACGGGACCGCCGTGGTGCTCGAGTGAGGGCGGACCGCACCCCGTGACCCCCTCTCAGGTCCTCACCCCCTGGCCCCCTCTCCCTTCGGGAGAGATTGAATGAGAAGGTCC
>QHVD01000459.1 GCA_003222235.1 Gemmatimonadota bacterium
TGGAGGGGTGGGTCGTACCGCTGGCGCTGGCGCTGATCCTCGGGGACATAGCCGCGCGCCGGCTCGCGCGCTGAAGGCGCGGGCCGGCGCGCGGGGAGGGTCAGGCAGCTGCGACGGGATAGTGCGCCCGAGGCTGACCGTCCCGACGGACGCTCACCCGGACGCCGCGGTCGGCGAGCCAGGCGAACTGCCCGCGAAGCTCCGCGAGCCCCGCGTCGCCGACGTTCGTCGGCACGGTGATCTCGAGACGGGAGCCGGGCCCGCTGCGCATCGCATCTTCCACGATCGTCTCCGCCGTGTAGGGCGTGAGCCAGCCACCCCGGAGGAGACCGCCGCTCGCCTGGCCGGGCGCGGGAACGAGGCGCATCCAGACGAAGGTAGGCTCGCGGCTGCTCTCGGCACCTGCCGTCGCCACGCGGCGCTCGCATTCGCGAAGCCGGACCGCATCGACCAGGTCTCCGTATGTGCGGATGCCCTGCAGGACCCGTTCGGGCAGGTTGATGCCGAGGTCCTCCTCGAAGGCGAACCCGAGCTCGACCAGATCGAGGGAGTCGGCCGCAAGGTCGTCGGCGAGGGACACGTCGGGCGCCAGCTCTTCGGGACCTACGCCCAGCTGGGCGGCTACCACCGCCCGGACCCTCGCCTCGACGGGCTCCTGGGGTGACTGCCACCACCAGCCGACGCCGCTGCTCTGGGCGAGGTGGCCGAGAAGCCGACGCAGATGAGCCAAGCGCCCCGGTCCCCCAGGCTCGCGCCCGTCGAAGAACATCGCCGTCCCCTCCAGTCTCCCGCCGTCACTACGGCGCTTCCGCGGGTATCCGGCGGACTTCACTCAGCGTAACGGAGAGCGGCACGGCGTCCACGGGAGCATTCTGAACCTGTGAACTTACTGGGAAAAACTGCGACCGTGCCTTCTCTTCGCATCCCCTCCTCAAGTCGATTTCTCCCGTGGACGCCTCGCGCCGTCACCACCAGGCGTGCCCGATTGCGCGCCCAGCGGCTTTTTCGCCCGTCCCGGACCAGGACGGGCGTCGCGTAGTAGAGCAAGAGCAATGCCGGCGCGTGGAGCGAGGAAACAGGGGAGGGGCTTGCATTCTGCCCCAAGGATGTTTCATACAGTCGCGACATGGCTCACGACATATTGCGACGACCCGCGGATCTACGGCTCCGGGATTTCCACGGCATCTACACGGTCGCCCCGCAGATGGCGGAGCTGTTCGTCACGCTGCAGCGGGTGGCGCGCGCCAGCTGCACGGTGCTCCTCGGCGGCGAGACCGGGACGGGCAAGGAGCTCGTGGCGCGCGCCATTCACGCCGAGAGCCCGCGCCGCAAGGCGCCGTTCCAGGCGGTCAACTGTGCCACCTTCTCGCCGACGCTGCTCGAGTCGGAGCTCTTCGGCCACGTGCGCGGCTCCTTCACCGGGGCCGTGCGCGACCGGGACGGGCTCTTCGCGCTCGCAGACCGGGGCACCCTCTTCCTCGACGAGGTGGCTGAGATCCCGCTCGACCTGCAAGGGAAGCTCCTGCGTGTGATGCAGGAGAAGAACTTCATGCCCGTGGGCGCCACGCGGCCGGTCACGGTGGACGTACGAGTGATCTCGGCGACCAACAAGGCCCTGGGCCGCGAGGTCGTCGAAGGTCGCTTCCGCGAGGACCTGAGCTACCGCATGCGGGTGGTTCCCCTCTTCCTGCCGCCGCTGCGCGAGCGCCGGGGAGACATCGAGGCGCTCTTCTGGCACTTCGTCGACCGGATGAACCACGGCACGCTCAGGCGGATCGAGGGCGTGACGCGGCCGGCCATGGACGCGATCCGCAGCTACCCGTGGCCCGGCAACGTGCGCGAGCTGCGCAGCGCGGTCGAGTACGCCTTCGTCGTGGGCGAGGGACCCCTCCTCGACGTCCAGGACCTCACCCCGGAGCTGCGCGGCCAGCCGCCGCCGGGGATACCGAGCCTGTCGCTGGCCGATACGGAGCGGGAGCGCATGCTGCGGGTGCTCGCCAAGCACAAGGGTCGCAAGGCCGCCGCGGCCGCGGAGCTGGGGATCAGCCGCTCGACGCTGTGGCGTCGGCTCTACGCCTACCACCTCCGCTGAGTTTGTGAATGAATCCCCGGACCGAGCCGGGTGGCCGAGGCGCCCGCCGCGCAAGGCGCCCCAAAGAGATATAGGCGAGGCATAGCCGCGGGGCTATGGC
>QHVD01000460.1:0-573 GCA_003222235.1 Gemmatimonadota bacterium
CCAATCGACGGCAGCGTTCTGCGTCGAGTTACGCGGGAAGTACGCCAGCGTCCGCGCCGCCATGGTGTTCGCGATTTGAGCGATACTGGTGTTCGTGTATGACACTGCCGGCGAGCCGAAGAAGTCGCCCGGGACCGTGAAGGTGTTCGCAGTAGCTAGCGCGATGGCCTCGTCCAACTTGGCCAGCGCCGTGTCGCGGAGGACGCTGGCGGCTTTGAAGGTCACGATCGGTGACCCGTTCGCATCGACCGGCGTGCTATCCGTCACGATGAATCCCTGGTCGTAGTTCAGCGCGATACCGCTCAGGGAGAGCGCCTGCACGAGCACCGCCATAGTCTCCACCATTCGGTTCGGGCCCTTGAAGACGTTGTTGACCCGAACGGCCTTGAGGACGTCATTGGCCGAGGACAGGGCGGAGTAGTACCCGTACCAGAGCGGTTCGATCTGGGTGCGTTGCGCCGAGGCGGGGTTGTTCTGCCACTCGATGCGCGAGTACACCGCACCTAGCTGCTCGGTGCTGCAAGTACCATTGGTGGCACTGAGCAGCTAGGTGCGGTGTACTCGCGCATCGAG
>QHVD01000460.1:594-2903 GCA_003222235.1 Gemmatimonadota bacterium
AAGTTGTTCCACGCCGCGACGTGGCTCCGCGCCATGACGATCAGCGTCAGGGCCGGATACGCGTCGGCCCCCAAGTCGCCCTGTCCCGCGAGATACCAGGTCCGCATGGCCCCGATGGCGATTGACTGAACGGTGCCCGGGTCCGTCAGCGCGCGGGGGGAGTCCGGCGCGTTCGGGTTCGCGATCTTGAGTGTGTCGCATGCCCCCGCGAGGACCAGGGCCGTCACGAGGCCCAGCACCTCCGGGATACGCTTAGTCGAGCTCATAAGTCGCACGCTCCAGAGAAGGTTGGTCCGGGGGGTCAGAAGTTGATCTCCGCAAATCCCGTGAAGGTCCGGAAGTTGGGGTACGAGAAGCCGTCGAATCGGAACGAGTAGGGGTCGCCCGACAGGCCAGCCACCTCCGGATCGTAGCCCGAGTACTTGCTGAAGGTGAATAGGTTGCGCCCGATCACCCCCAGCCGGAGGCTGCTGATCCCGAGACCGAGCTTCTCCAGCGCGCTGCGGCCGAACGTGTAGCTGACGTTCAGCTCCTTGATCTTCACGTACGTACCGTTCTCGACGAAGAAGTCGATCGGGTTGATGCCGTTGTAGATGGCCTGGTAGTAGTCGGTCGCCTTCTTCCCGGTGCTGTAACAAGCCGCGGCCGTGCCGGAACAGCCTGTGGCCGCCGGCTTGCTCGTCTGGTCGTAGACGCGGTCGCGGAACTCGAAGAACGGCCACTGCCGCGTGCCGTTGTAGATGCTGCCGCCCTGCACCCAATCCACGAGCGCATACGCGGAGAAATTCTTGTACCGCAGGTTCGTGGTGAAGCTCGCGTTGAAGTCGGGGTTCACGTCGGCGATCTTGACGATCGAGTTCCCGGAGGGATCCACGTAGGGGATGAACCTCTCGCCGATGGTGTGGTAAGTGCTATTGGCTACCAGGAACCCGTCCTCGTTCACGGTGTAGTTGGCCGGGTCGAAGGTCTGGCCGGGGCCACAGCCCGCCGCCTTCCTCGCCGGAGAGTCGCACAGCTCGGCGAAGCTCCGCACGATCTTCGTGCCGTAAATGACGCCGAACGTCTCGCCTTGCTTGATCAGGAAGTGCTGGACGACGTCGTTGTTGCCGACGTAGTCCGGCCCGACGAGGAACGGCGGTGTGTTGAGCTGGGTGATCGTCTGGCGCGTCCGGTCGGCGGCGAGGTTCACGCGCCACGAGAACTCCGGCCGATCCGCGAGAATCACGCCCAAGGACAGCTCATGCGTGTGCCCGAGCAACGTCGCCGCGTTCTGCCACTGGTTCACGTAGCCGGTCGCCCCGGACAGCGGCACGAGCATGATCTGGTCTCTCGTCTCCTTCCGGGAGTACGAGTACTCCAGCGAGAACCGGTTGAGGAAGTCGACGTTGGCCCCGAGCTCCGTCTCCGCCGAGTGGGCCGGTTTGAGCGCTTTGTTGCCGAGCGTCTGCTTCACGGGGACGCCGTTCACCACGGCAAACGTCTCGTACTGGGCATCGAATATGGGGCGCAGCCCGGCGGTCCCGTAGGACGCGCGCAGCTTGAACTCGTCGACCCCGTTGATGTGGAAGTCCTGCGAGAGGCGGTACGCCCCGGAGGCCCGGTAGTACGTCTGCCAGCGGCTCTCGGGGCCGAACAGCGACGAGCCGTCCCACCGCACCAGGCCGTCGACGAGGTAACGATCCTTGATGTCGAAGCCGGAGATGACGTAGTAGTTCTTGCTCCGGATCGCGAGGTCCGAAGAGCCGGGCGTCAGCTGGGTCTTGTCGACCGCTACGAACTCGGGCACCGCCAGGACCGTGAACGCAGCGGCCGTGTCGGCGAACGTGGTCACCGTCTGGTCCTCGTACACGTAGGCGGCCTTGGTCGTGTTGCGCACGTTCCACGAGCCGAGGTGGAAGGTCCGTATGCTCGTGAGCGTCGCGCCCGTGTTGAACGTCCTGCCGCCGCTGTCGATCTTCACGAGACTGCCGCTCGTCGGGGAGCCATGCGAGTTCAGGAAGTTCTTCGGCACCTGGTCCGTGTAGTTGGACGTCTCCTGGTCGTAGTTGTAGTTGCCCTCGAGCGAGAGCCAGTCGAAGATCCGGTAGGTCCCCCTCGCGTAGCCGGTGTAGCGCGAGCGATCCGTGCCGATATGCTCGTTGGCCAGCGTGTACACCGGGTTCGTGGCATTCGGCAAGATGTGCGGGATCTGCGCCGCGTACGGCGTCCCGTCCGGGTTCGGGAGGAACAGGTTGATGTTGGGCTCGATGAACGTCACCGCGAAGAACGGCGCACCGGGGCCCTGCGCGACCTGGCTGTTGTTCGACTTT
>QHVD01000461.1 GCA_003222235.1 Gemmatimonadota bacterium
GGCGGCCCGCGCCCCGCGCCCGGCGCCGTGCCCCCGCCTCCGACGCCCATCGAGCAGCCCAATCTCGGCAAGGTCCTTGCGATCTCCTCCGGCAAGGGCGGGGTGGGGAAGTCCACGGTCTCCGCGAATCTCGCCGTGGCCATCGCCTGCGCGGAGAAGCGGGTGGCGCTCATGGACGCCGACATCTACGGCCCCAACATCCCGCGCATGATGGGCGTGGACCGGAAGCCCGCGGTGCGGGGCGGCAAGATGGAGCCGCTCGAGAGCCACGGGGTGAAGCTCATGTCGCTGGGCTTCATCGTCGAGCGCGACGCGCCGGCGATCTGGCGCGGCCCCATCATCATGAAGGTGATCCAGCAGTTCCTGCGGGACGTGGAGTGGGGTGAGCTGGACTACTTCCTCGTAGACCTGCCGCCGGGCACGGGCGACGCCCAGCTGTCGCTGGTGCAGAGCATTCACCTGCGCGGGGCGATCATCGTCACCACGCCGCAGGAAATGGCGGTGGGCGACTCCCTCAGGGGCGCCAAGATGTTCGAGCGGGTCGGCGTCC
>QHVD01000462.1 GCA_003222235.1 Gemmatimonadota bacterium
GGGCAGGCGGCGGCCAGCGGCTCGCCGACGAGCTGAACGTGCCCCTCCTCGGTCAGGTCCCGCTCCAGGCCCGCATGGCGGATCTCGCCGACACCGGACGCCCCATCGTCATGGCCGAGCCGTCCTCGCCTGCCGCGCGGGCGCTGACCGAGGTCGCGCAGCGGGTGATGGAGCGGCTCGGCGTACCGCGCTGACGTGCGGCTCCTCACGGCTGCGCTCCTCCTGCTCCAAGACGGCGCTACGCCGCCCTGGAGCGAACGGCCCGAGCTCCGCGCCGGGCTCGACACACTGTATGGCGGTGGCTTCCCCTCCGCGGCCGCTTACTTCGCCGCGCTGGGTGCAAAAGACACGAGCGACCCGGCTCCCCCGGTCTTCGAGGCGAGCGCCTACATCTGGTGGGCCGCGGCGCTCGAGGATGAGGACTATGAGGCGCGGCGGATCGATGCCCTCTTGGACCGTGCCGTGAAGCGCGCGGCCGCCGGTCCGCGCGGCCCGGTTCGTGACTTCTGGCTCGCGGCTGCCCTCGGCTACCGCGCCCGCGA
>QHVD01000463.1 GCA_003222235.1 Gemmatimonadota bacterium
AAGAGATCGCACGTGGCGGCCACCGTAGAACCCCATCTTCCTGTAGAAGTCAGGATCTCCCGGTGCGAGCATGGCCTTCGTCGTCTCCATATAGGCCACAAGGTCTTCCAGAGGCGTCCAGGAGTTCTCGCGCACGGCGCTCAGCGAGGTCCGCAGCGCAGGCAGCATCTGGAGCACCGTGGGCCGCGGGGCTGTAGCGTTCGCTAACGAAGTCGAACGTGTTCAGAACGAAGGTCCCGCGAAGCGAAAGCGTCTGCAACGCGCCCCCTTGTCCAGTCGTCGCCTACGCGAATTCTTGCGCGGGACGCCCGGCGCGCAATCGGGAACTCCCCTCAAGCTCTCGTGGGGAAATCCCTCAAAGACGCACGGTAGTCACGGCGAGGAGCGGAGAAGACGGACGCAGGGGGGCCTCCGTTCAAGGGAACAAAGTCAAGTCGCAGGATGCAAATCGAGATCTTTAGGCGGTCTTTTTTACTCCTTGGTTTCGCCAACGAAGGACTTTTGCGCACAAGATCGGCTGAGTCGACGTGCTGTACGAGCTCGACCCGCGTGAGCGAATGCCCGCGGCCCGACATTGCAGTTTGCTATCACCGCAGGGACAGGTCCATAGGTCACGGCAGGGAACGCGCGGGGGGACAAACTCCTACCGATGGTCGCGAAGACGCACCCGATGACGCTCGCTCAGGACGGGCGTCGGATGGCGAGGCGTTTCTGAGCCGGCCAGCTGATGTTCCGCAGCGTGCGAGGATCGCCGATTCGTCGAACGCGAGCGCGTATTTCGTGTCCGTGCGTGAAGGCCAGGGGCCGGGACGCGATCTCCCACTCTCCATCCGCGTCGGTGAAGCGATCACCGATGTGGAGCTCCGCCGGGAAGATCGAATAGGTGATTCGCGCTCGTTGTGGTGCCGGCATCAGTTCATTCGAGCCGGGCCACGGTTTGCCGGATCGCTTTCGAGCCGCGCGAGCCGTCGTAGCTCATCCCTGATGGATCCCTGTCGGCCGCGCTCGAGCCACCCCGAACATCAAAGGCTTCCGGCGAGCCGCCGGTCCGACCCAAGCGAAAGCCGTACCACGCAGAGAATGCAATCCAAGTCCGCGATTGCCCTCAGAAGAGAGCTCCCAGTCTCTACCGATTATGTGCAGCATGTGCAACGGCGCCGTAGGCCGCTGTGCACTCGTGCTGTAGGGGATCTTCGCGAGCGGTCGCCTGCGGGGGCCTCGTTCAGTCGGACCGCTCTCTTGCGTGGCTGATGGTGCGAAACGGACCTGAACCTTCCGGATCGTCCTCGGCGAGTGACATTAGCACATCGACGCGGCGCGCCCGCGACTCCGGCTGCGCCTCAGCAGCGAGCAGCGATGAGCGCGAGGCTTCCGACGAGAAATAAGCGGCGGTTCGGCACGGCGGGACGTTATTGCGTCGTGCGGGTGGCATGAGGCCCGGCGGACGCTTCGCTTCAATTCCGCTCGCCCGTAAGTGTGCTCTGAGGTATCAATCGCGTCTCGAAGAGAGGGCTCCGACTGAGGAAGCTGCCTGAGGCGAAAGAGTCAGTTGGACGTGAAGGGTTGAATCGGCCAGACGAGCTTGAACAACGCGTGTTCCGACATCGCCCACTTGATGCGGAACCCGCCGCAGCAGCAGGTCAACGCCAGGTAGTCCCCAACCGCGGAGGTGGGCTGGCACGTGCGGACCTCCAAGCCACCACAGCTATCATGGTCAGCCAGGAAGAGCTCGAGGTCTCGCACCGCGCCCATGTGCCATCCGCCCAACCGGGCGTCGTGCAAGAACGGTACCTACGGATTGTCACAGCCAAGCGGCTCGGAGGTATCGGTGCGCGCCGTGGGCCATACGAGCAGCGCGTACCTCGTGATCTGCAAGCGAGCGCCGGCCAGTGCACCGCCGGCTCGGGAGCGCGACGCTCAGATCAAGGCGTGGAATACCTTCCCACAGAGCATCCCGCCTCGTCGTCCGGTCTAGAGCGGCGGCTCCTCGGTGAGC
>QHVD01000464.1 GCA_003222235.1 Gemmatimonadota bacterium
TGAGCGCGCCCGAGTTGGCCGCCGCCTCCACCACGACCGTCGCGCCGGCGACACCCGAGATGAGGCGGTTGCGTCGCGGAAACGCACCCGCGTGCGGGCGCTCGCCCGGCGGCAGCTCGGTGATGAGACAGCCGTGCATGATCATGCGCTCGTACAACTGCCGGTTCGCGGCGGGATAAATCACGCCGAAGCCGTTCGCGAGGACGCCAACCGACGCGCCGCCGGCGTCGAGCGCGGCGGCGTGTGCGATCGCGTCGATCCCGCGGGCCATCCCGCTTGCGACGACCACCCCTACCCGCGCGACCCCGCTCGCGAGAAGGCGCGCCGCCTCGGCGCCGTACGCGGTGTGGTTGCGGCTCCCCACGACCCCCACAGCCGGCCGCTTGAGCTGCGCGGCGTCTCCCCAGGCGTAGAGCAGCACGGGCGGCTCGGGGATCTCGCGCAGTAGCGGTGGGAAGGCGGGGTCATCCGGTAGCAGCAACATCGCGCCCAGCCGCTCGAGCCGCTCGAGGATGTCGTGCCCCGATTTCGGCGAGCATGCCCGAATCGCCGTCGCGGCGGCACGGCTCATACCGGGCAGCGCGGCGATCGCGCCGTGAGGAGCGTGAAGCGCGCCGGCGGCGCTCTCGAACGCGGCGACGAGCGTGCGCAGCCGCCCGGGGCCGATCCCCGGCAGCTCAGCGAGGGCGAGGTAGGCCGCCAGCTCGTCCCGTTCCAACCCGCTCACCTCATCCGGAGGTCCGCACGGGGGGGGCGCCTGCAGTGGGCGTCGCAACGGAACCTGTCGCGGCTGCCGCCCGGAGCGAGTGCCACAGCGTCTCGAGCAGCTTGGCGACGCCGGCCTGTGTCACGGAGGAGATCGCCACGACGGGCGCGTCGGCACGCGCGTGGACCGTCGGGAGGGGCGAGCCCGGAGGCAGCAGATCGAGCTTGGTGAGCACCACCACGTGTGGCTTCGCGGCGAGGTCGGGGCTGTAGAGCCCCGCTTCCCTGAGCAGCAACTGGTACGTCGCCTGGGGATCGGGACTCGTCACCGGCACGAGCATTGCCATGAGCCGGGTCCGCTCGACGTGCTGCAGGAACCTGAGGCCCAACCCCTTTCCTGTCCGCGACGACGAACGAGCGGCCATCGGAGAGCCCCACGACGCCCAGGTGCGGCTCGAGTGTGGTGAAGGGGTAGTCCGCGATCTTCGGCCGCGCCGCCGATATCACCGAGAGCAGCGTGCTCTTGCCCGCGTTTGGCTCGCCCAGGAGCCCCACGTCTGCGATGAGCTTCAGCACGAGCGCGATGTTACGCTCCTCGCCGTACTCGCCCGGCTCCCACTCGCGCGGGCTTTGGTGCGTCGCGGTCGCGAAGCGCGCGTTTCCCCGCCCCCCGCGGCCGCCGCGCGCGACGAGCAGCCGGTCACCCGCGCCGAACACCTCACCGATGAGGTCGCCGGTGCCGGCGTCCCGAACCTCGGTGCCCGGCGGGACCGGGAGCGACAGATCGCTTCCGGACTTTCCGGTCATGTTCTTGCCCTTACCGTGCTGTCCCCGCTCCGCCTTCCAGTGTACGCGGTAGCGGTAGTCGAGCAGCGTGGCGAGGTTCGCGTCGCCGCACACGTAGACGCTCCCCCCGGCCCCGCCGTCTCCGCCGTCGGGACCGCCCTTGGGAACGAACTTTTCGCGGCGGAAGCTGCAGGCCCCGGCCCCCCCTGCTCCGCCGACGACGTGGACGACCGCTCGGTCGATGAACATCACGACGAACGCGGAACGCGGAACGCGGAACGCGGACCAGACCCACCGCCGCCGCGCGCCGTGCGAATCGACGCAACGGTAATGGCTACGAGTTGCCCGGCTTCGTGGCGCAGATCGAGAACCCGCGCGGAGGTCACGAGCCGGGCCTCGACCAGCAGATCGAGCCAGAGCGAGGTTTCGTCGGCCTCTTCCTCCACAATGCCCATCTTCGCGAGAAACTCCCTGCGAGAGCGGGCGCGGCGCGCGGATCGGTAGTTCGCGGCGACGGACGTGCCGGACCGAAGGAGCTGATCTCCGATGACATCGGCAACGCGTCCATGCGGCAGCTCCTGGACGAGCCGAACGATCCCGACCGCGAACGCCTTGGTGCGCTCCTTGAGGTCGCGTGGCGCCACGATTCTGCTCGGCTGTTCCGCGTTCCGCGTTCCACCTTCCGCGTTCACAGCTTCCGCCCCTTCACATCCTCCCACTGCTCCCGCGCGCTGCGCCGGTGTGCGGGGTCGAGATCGGCGTCGATCAGCTCCAGCACCGCCTCGACCTCGGCGCGCGTCGCTCCGCTGTTGAGCGCGCCGCGCAGGTGCGAGTGCAGCTGCCGCGCCGTGCCGAGCACCGCGATCGCCGCCACGGTACAAAGCTCGCGCCGCTTGAGATCGAGGCCCGGTCGGCCGATCAGCTTGCCGTAAGCGTCCACCAGCACGAGGTCCTCGAGCGCCGGATGCAGCGCCCGGAGATTGAGGAGCAGCTTGTGATAGGCGCGCCCGTAGACCTCCGCGCACACCACGGCCCCGCGCTTCGCCCACGACGTCCACTCTTCATGCGCCAGCTCTTCTCCCCCCCCCTCGCCGTTCCCGGCCACGGGGAGCGGTCCCGCCAGCTCGCGCCAAGCGGCGAACGCCACCAGCGTCAGCGGGTAGCCGACCACGAGCAGGCTCTGGAGCAACAGTTCCTCGACCCAGAGATCGGGCACTCCCGCACTCCGGGCGGCGGCGAGCCGGTCCTGCAGCACGCCGAGCTCTCCCTCGGCGAGCGCGGCCGCGACCCGAACGAGGGCAGCCGTCACGACGTCGAGAGGGGCGGGAGCGCCGCTCTCGGGCGCGCCGCGCTTGGTCATATTACGCGCCCCCCGGCGCCCTTGCCGCATCCTTTCATTTCTCCAGTCTCCCATTTACACGCAGCTCGCCGACCGTCTCACCCCGCGTGTTCACGCTGGGCCGCGCGGTGAGCGACGCCGGGCGGGGTCGGAGGCCGAGCTCCTCCAACACTGCCGCCAGGGCGAGCGCCGCCGCCACGCCATGGCCGTCCGCGACCTTGAGCGCCACGCCCAACCCTTCCTGCCTCAGCAGCGCGCAATAGACGCCTTCGGCACCCAGTTTCGCGATCACGCGCCCCGGATGCGCCTGCATGATCTCGGTGCAAGGGCGGCCTTCCCCGGCGACGAGCTCGGGATGGCGCAACATGGCCTCAACAATGCGGAATGCGGAGTGCGGAATGCGGAATTGTTGTGAATGGTCGCTCGCCTCGAGACGCACTCCCTGAGATTCCGCATTCCGCACTCCGAACTTCGCACCAGCCAGTTTCGCATACGCCAGCGCCATGTTGCGCAGTGGCAGCCCGTAGCACACGACGCCGCAGCCGTCCACCGCCGTCCCGATCTCGCTCAGGGGGAGCTCCGTCCAGCGGTGGACCTCGGCGAGACAGCGTTGTTGCACCGGATGCTCGAAGCGCGTGTAGAACTCCGTCGGCCAACCGTGGTGCCGCGCGAGCGCGAGCATTCCGGCGTGCTTCCCCGAGCAGTTCGAGTACACGGCCGTGAGCCGCACGCCCCGGGTCGCGTAGTCCGAGGCCACGCGCTCGGATAGCGGCGGATGCGGGCCGCATAGGAGATCCCGCTCACTGCAGGCGATCTTGGCGAGCAGGTTTCGCACCAGCGCAATCTGGCAGCTCCTGAGTGCCGATGCCGAACCGGTCCACCACTCCATCCTCGACGAGCGGCAGGGCCTGGAAGGGCTTCGCGGCCGAGCGCCAGTAGGTGACGAGGTCGGGATCTCCGGACCTGGCGAGCAGGCGACCGGTCGAGTCCACGACGGCTACGTGGACATCGTGCCAAGCCTCGACGAGCGAGCCGCGCACCTGTTCGACCCTCATCGCCTCCCTCTTCCCACTGACAACCCGATCCCGACGAGCACCAGCATCCCCCCCACCAGGGCCCTCGGGGTCGGCACCTCGTGAATGGCGGGGACCAGCCAGGCGATCAGCGTGGCTCCCACCGGCTCCCCCAGGGCCGCCACGTTCACCGTCGTCGCGCGGAAGTATTGCAGCGCGTAGTTCATGCCCGTGTGCCCGACGAGCATCTGGCCGGCGGCCATGGCGGCGAATACCCCCCAGTCGCTCGGGCCGAACCCCGTGAGCGCCGCGCCGCGGAACGCCGCCACGACGCCCAGGGCCACGGCGGCGACCGCGTACACTGCAGACGCGTAGCTCCACACGCCGACGGTCTGCCGCACGCGGCGCCCGATCACATAGTAGCCGGCGCCCGTCACGGCGCCGATCAGCGCCAGCGCGTCGCCGCCCAGCGCGCCGAGCGACAACCGGGCGTCGCTCAGACCGATCAGCGTTGCGCCGACCACGGCGACCACGATGCCCCAGCGTTCCGCCCGGCCGGGGTGCTCGCCGAGCCACAGGGCCGCGAGCACCCACGCGAAGATCGGCTTGAGGGAGACCAGCAGAACCGAGCTCGCCACCGTCGTGAATCGCAGGGACGCGATCCACGTCCAGAAGTGCACCGCCAGCAGGAGCCCCGACAAGAGCATCAGCCGAAACGCCTCGCGCACCGCCCGCACCTGCGGCTCGCGGGTCGCCAGTCCGAACGTGACGGGCAGCACCAGCGCGAGCCGCCAGAACGCGATCGCCACCGCCGGCGCCGTGGCGAAGCGGACGATCGGGCCCGAATAGGTCGTCGCCAGGACGGCCATGATCAGCACGGGTAGCGGAGACACTTGGGGG
>QHVD01000465.1 GCA_003222235.1 Gemmatimonadota bacterium
ATGGCGTCCAGCTCCACCGGAAACGCGAGGGCGTTCACCAGCATCCACGATGAGCACAGCACGACGGCCGCCGTGACGGTCCAGCCGACCCTCGGACGCGTCGAAATCGCGGCCGGGCCGAACGCCGACAGCAACGACAGCGGGATCAGCGCGGCGCTCAGCACGCGTGTCGAATAGAGGAAACCCCCTTGCGTGTACGGGACTGACTGGAGCCACACAGCGAGTAGCAATAGCGCGGCGAGCGTCAGAAATCCCCACCGCCGTGCCTCGCACACGCCCACGACCGGACCCAGAACGAGGGGGAGTGGCGCCCCCAGGAGCAGAAAGCGCGCCAGCTCGCGCCAGTTCTCCGCCGACATGGCGCTGAGCCCGAGCAGCTCGTGCTGCATGTTGACAAAGCCGGAGTAGACGGGCGTGGCCGCCCGGAACAGCCGCCCCGCGGCGAGCGGGTAGAACGGATCACCCGTCAGCAGCCAGGTGCGGACGTACCACGGCGCCGCGACGACCGCCGCCGTCGCCGCAAACACGGCGATCGCCGCCCACCCCTGGCGCTGCCACGCCAGCACCACCGCTCCGATGGCAATCCACATCCAGCCGTACTCTCGAGACAGAGCGCCAAGGGACCCGCACAACCCCGCCAGGACCATCGACTGAACGTCGCGGGGTCCGTCGCTGGAGATCAGGAAGAACAGCATGCCTGCCATCGACAGGGCGGTGAGACCCGTCTCCTGGCCGATGAACAGAGCACGATAGAAGAGGGGCGATGAAGCCAGGATGGCTGCCGCGAGAAACCCCGCACGCGGCGAGTGCAGGCGCGTCGCGGCGCGAAATGTGAGCGCGATCACACAGGCGTACTGCAGCACGATGGCAATGACCGTGAGCCGCGGCTCGTGCCGACCGGCGGCCGCGTAGAGCCACCAGTACGCGATCGAGACCGTGGGCGGGATGGCGTCGGGGAAGAAGTAGATGCGGTAGTCCTCCGGCCGCAGCGGCGGATAGAAGTCCATCCGGCCGTGACCGAGTATCTGCGTCGCAAGCAAGTCCCAACGAAACGGCGTGTCGGCTCCCGAGAGTGGCTGAACGAGGTAGCGCAGGAACATCATGACGCCCGCAGCCACCGTGCAGCCGAGCAGCACGCGCTTCTCGGCCGTGCCCCCCTCGGTTTTGCGAGAGCGCGGCCAGATGCTCTCGCGGACGGCGCGCCAGCCGATCCTGCGGTGAACGCCCCACGCGAGCGTCGCCGTGACGACGCCCTCGTAGACGCAGACCGTTGGGAACGTGATGGGCAACCCCGCGGCGTCGCAGCCGAGCACGCCGTAGAAGAGGACGAGCATCGAGATGATGAACGCCGAGCCGAAACGTGCGCGGCTGCCGAGGAGAATCGAGGCCAGGTAGCCTGGCAGGATGAACCCGAGGAGCACGGCTGCAGTCAGAGTGGCCATGGCGGAAATCATGGACCCACCGCCGAAAGGCCCGAAGTGGTCTCGGGCATCACCGCGCGCCGAGAGCGAGCGCCTGGACCACGGGCAGGGTGAGCAGTCGGCGCCGGTCCCCATCCATCAGGCAGACCGCGGGGAGTGCCCCGAGGCCGCCCGCGGGAGGATTCGGGAACGTCAGCACCAGCCCCTCCTGCCGGCGGAGGACGTCCATGTCGACCGCCGCGGCACCGCGGGCCAGCAGCGTCTGCCCAGCGCCATTGTGCAGCGAGGCCTGGAGGCGCGCGTCGCCGGAAGCGGTGTCAGCGATCAGCCCGTCTCGGTACAGATCCACGACGGTGACTGATGCGACCCGTCCGGCGATTGCCCTGGGCGGCAGTCCCAGACGCAGGACCAGGGCGGCGGACCCGCCCGCCTCGGCGCTTCCCGGGTAGGCGCAACCGCTCGGCGCGAACTCCTTGCGGTCGTTCCGGATCTTCAGCACGTAGGGTCCGAAGCGTGCAACGGGACGGAACACCCGATCGATGTAGATGAGAAATGGGGCGCTTCCTCGCGGCATGGGTCCGAAGACGCCCGGATGATCGATGACGACTAGGTTGGGATAGGCGTGATGCGCCTCGATCATGGCCCGCTGCTCTGTCGCATCGATCAGCTTCCAGCTATCGTCGATGACCACGGGTCCCGCAG
>QHVD01000466.1 GCA_003222235.1 Gemmatimonadota bacterium
GAGCGTCCGCCCGACTTCGACCAGCACATCGTCGAGCGCTACGGTCTGCAGCCGGCCCCGTTCCCGAACCCCTATCCCCTCCCCGGCGAGGATCCCGCGACGGCGAACGGCGGCTCCGGCCAACTGCCGATGGGCCTCATCCAGACGAGGAGCTCGTCGGGCCAGTACGACGGCGGTATCGGCTTCACGTGTCTCCTCTGCCACGCGGGCCGGATCGGCGATGCCACACCCGAGCGCCCGGACCTCGGCAGCCGAATCGGCATCGGCAACACCACCTTCGACATCGAGGTCTTCTCCTACGACCTGGGCAAGGCGGGCGGGGTGCCGATTCCATTGCCGTACCCGCACAACCAGGGCCGCGGCACGATCAACGCCGTTTCCGACTTCGAGTTCCTGATGGCCGTGCGCGACTTCGATACGCTCGACAGCACGCCCTTCGTGAAGGTGTTTCCGGCGCACGCCTCGCCCGGCGACCAGGACCCGCCGGCGTGGCACAACACCGGCTCGAGGCCGCGCGTCTACATGGACGGCGGCGTCTCCGCCGACAACACCCGCGCGCTCATGCAGTTCCTGACGGCCAGCATCACCACCAACTCGTGCACCGACGTGAACGCGGAGAAGACGCCCGGCTGCGGCGCCTGGATCAAGACGCAGGAGCACGACTTCGAAGACATCCGCACGTTCATCGAGTCGATCGAGCCGCCGGCATTCCCGCGTTCGGGCGATCCGGCGAGCCCCCGGTACCTCGACGCCGCCAGGGCCGCGCACGGCGAGGAGCTCTTCCACTGCAAGAACCTCTTCGGACCCGACCTGAGCGCTGACGCCCAGGGCTGCGCGCAGGAAACATCCGAGCAGAAGGCGAGCGGCGCGCTCTTCGGCAACGGGAGCTGCTCGAGCTGCCACGGCGTCTATAGCGCGACGTACGCGAGCCGCCTGCCCGACCCGAGCATGGTCGGTGTCGCCGGCCGGATCGTGCCGCGGGACTTCGTTCGTACCGATCCGGGACGCGTCGACGCTCTCTCGCGCGAGCTCCGCTGGGGCTGGGGAACGCTCTGGTTCGCCTACGCCGACAACTCGACGAGCAACGCGGTCGACGAGGTCTTGAACGACTACGTCACCGAAGAGACGAACGGCCTTCTCTACACGCGCGCGCAGGGGCGGTGCGGGTGGGTCGGCGTCTACGAGCAGTCCCTCGGGCAGTTCATCGGCTACGCCGCGCCGGCGCTCCACGGGGTGTGGTCGACGGCGCCGTATCTCCACAACGGCAGCGTGCCGACCGTGTACCACGTCCTCCGCTACGAGGAGCGGCCGACCTTCTGGCGCCGGCCGCTGAGCACGCCGGGCACTCCGCCCGACCAGGGCTTCGACGTGAGCCTCGGGGCCTACGATTTCGCCAAGGTCGGCTGGAAGTTCGAGTGTCTCCTGCCCGACGGCACAGCGGTCGACAGCTGCCTGCCGCTCGGACCCGCCGTCCCCGCCACAGGCCCGGCCACGCCGGGAAGCCAGGTGTGGCTCGCCAACCAGTCGCCGCGCCCGCTCACGCAGGCCGACATCGAGCTCCGGAAGATGTACGACACCACCGCCTACGGGCGCAGCAACGAGGGTCACTGGTGGACGAGCCGGGAGACGCTGTCGGAGAGCGAGGTCGAGGATCTCCTCGAGTACGTGAAGACCCTGTAGCCTCCTGGCCTACCGACAGGCGCTCCCCGGCCCATTGATTGAAGACCGGCGGGTGAGCTCGCTGGCGCGCAGCGTCGGAGCGCTTCCGGAGGCGTCGGTCCGAGAACGATGCCCGCCACGGCTGCGATCACGGCATCGGCACATACTGTTCTTCGACCTCGAAGCGCACAGTGACCTGACGCAGCCGCCGATGGACGGGCATGACCTTGTGCAGCTTCGGAAGGAAATAGTCCCTCAGCATCATGGGCCGCGGGTGCTTCAAATAGAGATCGGGGTCGTTGCGGATGTCAGAGGAGGCCACCACGTCCAGCTCGTCACGCGACGAGACATGCTGGACGATGCAGGGCGCGTGCGTGATTCCCAGCTTGCGGAGCGCATACGCCCGATGGCTTCCATTGTTCAGGATCAGGCGATTTTCGGCGTAGATGGCGTTCAGGAAATTGCAACCGAAGCCGACGCCGATCCCGACCACGCCGACGAGATCGCCGGGCGGGGGGTACTCCCTGATGTGGGCGGATTGCAGCTCCATGGTCCCGAGGAAGCGCAGATCGTTCGATGGCGACATGAAGACGAAACGGTTCTCCTGCACGTGCGCCCATTTCACCGGCGGTCGAGGATGATCGTAGGGCAGGCAGGTCCGGAAGACTTGTTCCTTGCCGGGCATCGGCCCCAGCCTGCTTTCGAGCCGCGCGGCGTACGTCAAGTCGATGTGCTTCTGATACACCACCAGGCGGTCCAACTCGACGAGCACGACGTCGGTCGGCACTGTGTTGAAGCCATGCCGCACCAGGGGGTCTTTGAGAAACTCGATCAGGAGCGGCTCGTATTCCGATCCCATCCTGCACATGGGAGGAGTATCCGCAGCGCCCGCCTCCTCCTTTTTGAGGATACGGACGCACTCGTTGGCAGCCTGCCATTCTTCGATGAGGACTCCCTTGCCAGGCGGGTTGACGGCGTGCCTCCTCATGAAGCGGAGGAAGTCCTGCAACGTCGGACGCCCGATCAAGTAGAGGTTCTCAGCCACCGGATCCTGAGCACCGTCGCACTCGATCGCTGACGATGCACGTGGTTCCAGCCCCGCCATGGACTCGGCCTGCGGTGTCTCGGGTGATACGCTCATGCTTCCAACCCTCTCGCCGCCGCATAACCAGGGTTCGCCGTTCGCCGTTGACGCGTCACCACCATCCCCAGAACTCGACCTTGAACATGCGCGCCAGGCGCCGCATGAACAGGTCGAGGCCCGGTCTCCGGCCGCAGAAGACCTTGGCCTGTCCGGTCATTTCCGGCTTGAGAAGATGGGAGGGATTGTCGATCTCCGTGGTGACTTGGACCATCTTGTCGGCGCCGGCAGCGTGGCCCGTGGCTTGCGGCTCCCCCACGGCGCCTTCAGCGCTCGTGGCGATGGCCGTCACCGTTCCATGAAACGTCTCGTCCGGATATGCACGAACCTTCAGCGCGACCCCCTGCCCCACTCGGATGTCTGCAATGTCCTTTTCCGAGATGACGAGTTGCGCGGTGACGGTGTCCATCTCGTACACCTTGGCAACCAGATCTCCCTTCCGGACGAGCTGACCTGCCAGTTCCTTCAATTGTCGCGACGGCGTGGCTACGACCCCCGTGACCGGACTAACGACGGTCAACAGTCGCAATTGCTCCTCGAGGTAACGCCGCTGCGTTTGGAGCCGCTGGATCTGCGCTTTCGCCTCCTCGATCTGCTCTGGACGGATGCTGCTCAACAGCGCGCTCAGCTTGCGCTTCGCCTCCGCGAGATCGTTGGCGGCCGAAGTCGTCGATTCTTCCTTGTCTTCGAGTTCCGCTCGCGCAACGAGACCGTCGGCGAACAGGCTCCTGAACCTGGCCAGCCGGGATTGCGCATACCGGAGCTGATCGGCAGCCCTGGAAACGGCCGCTTTGGCGACTTCGACGTCGCCTGGGTTGGGACCCGCCTCGAGCATCGCGAGCTTGGCCCGCGCCTCTCTGAGATCCGCCTTGGTCTTCCCGAGCTCGGCGAGCGTGTCCTTGGCCGAAAGACGCGCGATCACATCACCCGCGCGGACGCGGTCCCCCTCGTCCACGTAGACCTTGTCGATGATCCCCTCCACCGCACTGCGCACATCCGCGTTCCGGCTGGGGAGGACGTCGACTGCCCCCGGTATTCGCAACTCCCTGGGGACCAGGAGGAGCAAAGCACCCGTCGCCGTCAACGCCGTCCACGCCAGCCGGCGCCTCCATGGGCTCCCATCCGTTCTTCCGACTGCGGCCGGCTCGGACGATCCGGGAGTCTGCGCGCCCTCCGAGTCGTCGAAGTCGCCGGGATCGGACGGAGCCGACGACCTCCCAAACAGCCGACGGAAGCGGCGGCGGACCTTCATGACGACGATGCAGGCGGAAAGCAGCACCGCGAGCGCCGAACCGCGTCCCGCGGCGAGGTAGCCGCTCGCTGACGCGAGGTACCCGACGTAACCCAGCAGCGACAACGATCCGGCCAGCGCCGCCAGACCATAAACGAGATAGATTCTCCGCTCGCGTGGCGAGAGGTCTTCGTCCGTCCGGCCCGCCGAGCCGAACAATCTCA
>QHVD01000121.1 GCA_003222235.1 Gemmatimonadota bacterium
GATGCAGCCGAGCTCGCGGCCGAGGTGGGGCAGGTGCTGCGCGTGCTCGGCGCGGAGCCCGGCGCCGGGGGGGACGGGGAGGCTCCGCGCCGCCGCCGCGCGGTGACGACGCTCGGCCTCGCCGCGCTGCTCCTGCCGGGCTTGGCGCGGGCGCAGGCGCCAAGCGCCGAGGCCCTGTATGAGGCGGGCGCGCTGCGCGCCGCGGCAGACTCGTTCGCGGCTCGCGCCGCCGCAGAGCCGCGCATCGCGGCGCATTGGTACAATCTGGGCGCGACGCTGTATCGCGCCGGCGCGGACGGGAAAGCTGCGGCTGCGTGGACCGTGGCAGCGCGTCTCGCGCCACGGGCGTCGCTCGTGCGCCGGGAGCGGGCGCTGCTGCCCGCCCCCGACGCCGCGAGCGAGGTGCTGCTCGAGGTGGGACCATGGACGCCCGGTGAATGGGCCCTGGTCGCGGCGGCCGGGTGGCTCCTGCTCTGGAGCGCGGTGGTGGCCCGGCGCCGGCGGGCGGTGGTGGCGGCGCTCGCAGTCGTTACCGCCGGCGCTCTCGGTCTGGCGGGCCGCGAGCGGCTGCGGCTACAGCGGCCGCTGGCGGTCGTGATCGGACCCGGTACGGCGGTGCGCGTGGCCCCATACGGACAGGCGAGCGCCGCGGCGACCGTGGAGGCGGGGGCAGCGCTCTTGATCGAGCGCCGCTACGGCGACTGGCTGGCGGTCCGCCGCCGGGACGGCGTGCGGGGTTGGGTGCTCGGCTCGGAAGTGGTGCGGCTCTGACCGCCAAGATCGCGGTCCTGTCCCAGCAGGTCGCCGACCAGATCGCTGCGGGGGAAGTGGTCGAGCGGCCGGCGTCCGTCGTGAAGGAGCTCGTGGAAAACGCCCTCGACGCGGGCGCCCGGGCGATCCGCGTCGAGATCGAGAACGGCGGCAAGACCCTGATTCGGGTGAGCGACGACGGCGAAGGGATGAGCCGCGGGGACGCGGAGCTCGCCCTGGCGCGCCACGCGACCAGCAAGATCCGCGATGCCGCCGACCTGATCGGCGTAGGGACGTTCGGCTTCCGCGGCGAGGCGCTCCCGGCGATCGCGTCGGTGTCGCGCTTCGACCTCGAGACCTCGCCGGACGGCCGCAGCGGTACGCGGATTCGGGTCGTCGGGGGAAAGTGCGAGGCGGTGGAGGATGCCGTGCGCCAGCACGGTACGACGGTCACGGTGCGGGCGCTGTTCTTCAACACGCCCGCGCGCCGCAAGTTCCTGCGCGCCCAGGCGACGGAGACACGGGCCGCGGCCGAGGTGCTGACGTTGCTGGCGCTCGCGCGCCCCGACGTCGCGTTCAGGCTCGCGAGCGACGATCGTGTGTTGATCGACGTGCCGCCGGCGGAGCAGGCGATCGACCGGCTGCACGGGTTGTGGGGGCGCGAGCTCGCGAGCACGCTCGTGGCCGTGGCGCACCGCGAGGGCCCGCTCGAGGTGCGCGGCTTTGCCCAGCGCCCGGCGCAGGCGAAGCCCGCGGGTCGCCGGGGCTGCGTGTTCGTGCGCGGCCGCCCGATCCGCGATCCCTTCATCCTGCGCGCGGCCGAAGCGGGGTACCGCTCCACCATCGCGCCGGGCGACCGGCCCTCGCTGATCCTGTTCCTCGACCTGCCGGGCGACGCGGTGGACGTGAACGTCCACCCGGCGAAGCTCGAGGTGAGGTTCCGCGACAAGTTCTTCGTGGAGAAAGTGGTGGAGGAAGCCGTGCGGCGGGCGCTTGGGCCTCTCGCCGCCGCCGCCCCGCTGGGTACTGGGGGTGAGGTACTAGGTGCTAGCGGTGTGTGGACTGAACTCGGTGCCGCGATCCCCGCCGCCACGACGCAGGAGCTCTTTCGGACGGAGCCCCTAGCACCTAGCACCCAACGCCTAGCACCTCTGCTTCAGGTGTTCGACACCTACATTCTCTTCCAGACCGACTCCGGGCTCGCGATCGTGGATCAGCACTCGGCGCACGAGCGCGTGCTGTACGAGTCGGTGATGCGCCACCTCCAGGGCGATGGCGCGCCGGCGCAGCGGCTGCTGCTGCCGCTCACCCTCGAGTTCGCGCCTCCCGAGCTCGAGGCGATCGCAGCGCACGGCGAAGCGCTGCGGCGCGTGGGCTACGAGATCGAGCCGCTCTCGGGGCGCACGGTCGTGGTGCACACCGCGCCCAATCCCCATCCCCGCTTCGACGCGGCGCGCTGTCTCCAGGAGCTCGTGGCGGACCTCGCGGGGGGCCGGTTCGGGGCTCTAGCGAACCGGCTGGAGCGCTTCGCCGCCACGTTCGCCTGCCACGCGGCCGTCAAGGCCGGCCAGCGGCTCGAGCCCGAGGAGACGCGGGAGCTCGTCATGCGGCTGCTCACCGCCACGCTTCCCGCGCACGACGTGCACGGGCGGCCGACGATCGTGCAGTTGCCGCGGGGGGAGCTGGAGCGGAGATTCGGCAGGGGCTGAATGCGGAATGTGGAGTGCGGAATGCGGAATGAAAAGGGAAGCGTCGTGACGCGATCGACCTTTCCGTTCTATTCCGCATTCCATTCCGCACTCCGCATTCCGCACTTTGAGCGTGGCCCCCCGGCCGCTCGTCCCGGTCATCGCCGGCCCCACGGGCGTCGGCAAGACCGCCGTCGCAGCCGCGTGGGCCGAACGCGAGCCGATCACCGTGATCTCGGCCGACGCGCGGCAGGTGTACCGCGGTCTCGATGTCGGCACGGCGAAGCCCGACCCGGCGCTCTTGGCCCGCGTCGCCCACGTCGGGATCGATTTGGTCGAACCGGGGACGCGCTACAGCGCCGGGCGGTTCGCGCAAGACGCGGCCGTCTGGCTCGCCGGCGTCCGGACCGAAGGGCGCCAGCCCCTCGTCGTCGGCGGCACGGGCTTCTACATCCGGGCGTTGGCGGAGGGTCTGTTCCGCGAGCCGCCGCTCGACCTGGAGCGCCGCGCGCGCTTGGGCGCGTGGGCCGGAGCGCTGCCGCCGGCGCGGCTCGCCCACTGGGCCGCGCGGCTCGACCGGCGGTTCGCGGGCGGAGGCCGGCAGCGGGCGGCGCGGGTGATCGAAGTGGCGTTGCTCACGGGGCGCTCGCTCTCATGGTGGCAGCGCGAGGCGCGCGACGCGGGCGTGATGCGCCCGTGGTACATTCATCTCACGCTGCCGCGTGACGCGCTGCAGCGGCGCATCGCCGAGCGGGCCGACCGAATGCTCGCGGCGGGGCTCGTGGACGAGGTGCGGTGCGTCCTCGCCCGCGGCGTCGCGCCGCAGGCGCCCGGGCTCGACGGAGTCGGATATCGTGAAGTGGTGGCGATGCTGGAGGGCCGGCTCCCCCCGAGCGCGCTCCGGGACGCCATCGTGACGGCGACGAGGGCGTATGCGAAGCGGCAGGAGACGTGGTTTCGGCATCAACTGCGCCGTCAGACGTCAGACGTCAGACATCAGACCGATGAGGTATGGACACTCGATGCGACGGAATCCCCCGAGAGTGTTGCAGCGGCGATCCAAACTCGGTGGCGCAAGGTGCGCGCTGATGTCTGATGTCTGACGTCTGACGTCTGAGGTCCGAGGTCTCCCGATGCGCATCGGAATCACCTGTTACCCGACTTACGGTGGGTCGGGCGCCGTAGCGACGGAGCTCGGCCTGGAGCTCGCGCGCCGCGGCCACGAGGTCCACATCATCTCGTACGCGAGCCCGTTCCGGCTGCGGGGCGAATTCACCGAGCGCGTCACGTTCCACGAGGTCGTGCCGGCGGACTATCCCCTGTTCGAGCAGTCCCCTTACGCGCTGGCGCTCGCGGTGAAGCAGCACGAGGTCGCGCTGCGCGAGGAGCTCGAGCTGATGCACGTCCACTACGCGATCCCGCACGCGGCGACCGCGTGGCTCGCGAAGCAGATGCTCAAGGGCCAGCGCGACCTGAAGGTCGTCACCACCCTCCACGGCACCGACATCACCCTCGTGGGACAAGATCCGTCCTACTTCACGATCACGAAGTTCTCGATCGAGCAGTCGGACCGTGTCACCGCCGTGTCCGAGTATCTCAAGGAGGAGACGTACCGCGCCTTCGGCTGCGTCGGGTGCGACGTGCAGGTGATCCCGAATTTCGTCACGCCCGCGCACTTCCATCCCGCGACGGATGGGTCGTGCCGCCGTGCTCTCGCGCCCGCCGGTCACAAGATCCTGATCCACGTATCGAACTTCCGCCCCGTCAAGCGGATCGGGGACGTCATCAAGGTGTTCGCCGGCGTGCGGCGCGTGCTGCCCGCGACGCTGGTGCTCGCGGGCGACGGGCCGGACCGCGATCTGGCGGAGCAGGAGGTCGACCGCTTGAAGCTGAGTCGCGACGTGCGTTTCCTCGGCAAGGTGGACCAGGTGGCCGAGCTGCTGCGCGGCAGCGACCTCTTCCTGCTCCCGTCGCAGAACGAGTCGTTCGGCCTGTCCGCGCTCGAGGCGATGGCCTGCGGCGTGCCCGTGATCGCGACCCGTGCGGGCGGGCTCCCCGAAGTGGTGGTCGAGGGCGAGACCGGCTATCTCGCTCCCGTCGGCGCGGTCGACGTGATGATCGAGCGCGCCGTGGCCCTGCTCGAGGACGGCGCGGTCCACGAGCGGCTGCGCCACGCCGCGGTCGCGCGCGCCCTCGAGTTCTCGGCCGACCGGATCGTGCCGCGCTACGAGGAGCTGTACCAGGGCGTGCTGCGTGATTGACGTCCTGCGCCTCGTCCGCGCCAACAATCTCCTTCTGATTGCGGCCGGTGTGCTCGCCGGCGGATGGATCGCGCTGGCGGCGCTCGTCACGCCCAAGACGCTCGGGTTCGCGGCGGTCGCCGCGGCGGCCTTCGGCGCAGCGGGCTACGCCCTGAACGACGTCTACGACGCCGCGGCGGACCGCGTGAACCGCACCGCGCGCGAGCGGCCGCTCGCCGGCGGGCGCGTGCAGCGGGGGACGGCGGACCTGTGCGTGGTCGGCGGCACGCTCGTGGGCGTCGCGGCGGCGGCGCTGGTGGGGGGCGCAGCGCTCCTCGTGGGACTGGCCGCGCTGGCCGTGATGATCGGGTACTCGCCGGTTCTCAAACGGCGCGGGCCGCTCGGGAATGTGACGGTCGCGCTGACCGCGGGACTCCCGCTCCTCTACGGCGCGCTGGCGGTCGGGATGCCGGCGCAGGGGATCGTGCCCTGGGTGCTGGCGGCGTGGATACACCTGGTGCGCGAGATCGTCAAGGACATCGCGGACGAGGCAGGCGATCGCGTCATCGGGCGGCGCACGCTCCCCATCATCTTCGGCCCGAGACGCGCGGCGGTGGTCGCAGCCGTCCTCGCGGTCCTGTTCGTCCCGGTCAGCCTGGGGCTGCCGGCCCGGGCGCATTATCGTGCCGCCTATTACGTCGTCGCGCTGTTCGCCCAGCTCGCCGTGCTGCTGGTCGCGAGCCGGCTCGTGAGCGGAAGATTGGAGCGCAACAGTCTGCTGCTCAAAGGAGCGATGCTCGTGGGCGTCGTGGCGTTGGTCGCGGGACGGGTCGCATGACGCCGGCCATCGACTACACGTTGTGACGCGGCTGATGCTGGACGGCGTCCCGGCGGCCGGGCTTGCCCGGCGCTGGGGCGTTCCGCAGTGCGGGCTGTTCCGCCGGCTCACCTCGACGCTCGACGCGATCCACGACCTCGGCAGCCAGGGCGCCCCGGACGGCGCCACTGTGATCGCAGAGGAGCAGACGGCGGGCCGGGGACGCGACGGCCGCTCCTGGCACTCGCCGGCGGGCGGCGTGTGGCTCGGGATGCTGCTGCGCCCCACCCCCCCCCACGAGCGCGCGGAGCTGGGCGTCGTCTCGATCCGCGCGGGGCTTGCGGTCGCGGACGCCGTGGATGCGCTGCTGGGCGAGCCCGCGGTCCGGCTCAAGTGGCCGAACGACGTACTGCTCGACGACCGTAAGCTGGCGGGCATCCTGTGCGAGGCGCGCTGGCAGGGGGAGCGGCTGCAATGGCTCGCCCTGGGGGTGGGCGTGAACGTGCGCAACCCGATCCCGGCGGGCGTCGCGCCGCGGGCGATCGCCCTGCGGGAGCGGCTCCCGGCGGTGCAGCGGGTCGCGCTGCTCGACCGCCTGGTGCCGGCGCTCGCTCGGGTCGGGGCGGGGATCGCGTTGTCGGAGCCGGAGCGCGCCGCGTTCGCGGCGCGGGACTGGCTGCGCGGCCGCCGCATCCGCGCGCCCGTCCCGGGGCGGGCGGGCGGCCTCCGGCAGGACGGCGCGCTGCTCGTGGACCTCGGGGCCGGGACGGTGAGCGTGCGCGAAGGCCATGTCGAGCTCGCCTGACCTCTCATGGATCGTGCTGCGGCGTGGCGAGTGCGCAACCGCCGCCCTATCTTAGCCCGCGCATGCTCCTGGCGATCAACATCAACAACACCGAAACGAAAATCGGTCTGTTCCGCGGCGAGAGCCTCGAGGCGCACTGGCGGCTCACGACCGCCCCGGCGCGCACGCCTGACGAATGGGGCGCCGCGTTCACCGCCTATCTCCTGCAGGCGGGCCGATCCACTCAGGAAGTGCGCGCCGCGATCGTCGCCTCGGTGGTGCCGCCGGTCACCCAGGGCGTGCTCGAGGCCGTGGAGCGCGCCACCACGGTGCGGGCCGCCGTCGTGGACGGGCGCACGCCGCTCCCCATCAAGCTCGACGTCGAAGAGCCTCTCACGGTCGGCGCTGACCGGATCCTCAACACCCTGGCGGCCGTCCTGCTGTTTCACCGCGACACGATCGTCGTAGACTTCGGCACCGCGACGACCTTCGACTGCATCACCGGCGACGGGCGCTTCATTGGAGGCGTGATCATGCCGGGGGTGCGCACGGCCTCCGATGCGCTGATTCGCAACACGGCGAAGCTCCCCGCCACCGAGCTCACGCCGCCGGCGCACGTGATCGGGCGTCGCACCGAGGATTGCATCCGTGCGGGCGTGCTGCTCGGAGCCGCGGACGCCGTAGACGGTCTCGTGCGCCGCATCAAGGCGGAGTGGCCGAACGGGAACGCGCCCCAGGTGATCGCCACCGGCGGGCTCGCCAACCTCGTGGCGCCGCTCGCGCGCGAAATCGAATCGGTTCATCCCGACCTCACCCTCGCCGGGCTCCGGTTCGCGGCGACCGCGCTCGGGCTGACGTGGTAGCCGACGCCCGGACCGTCAATGCGTGGCGTCGCTGGGGCTACCGGGCGCTTCCGGGTGACCTCTTTTCCTACGTCCTGCACATGCGTCCCGCCGAGTGGCCGATCATGGCCGCGCACGCGGGGCTCGGATACGTGCTCGCCGTGGGACTGGGAGGAGTCGCGCGGGGGACGGCCTTGCCGCAGGCGCTCTGGGCCCTTCTCATCTGGGTGGTGCTCCTGAACGGCGGCACGCTCGCGATCAACAGCGTGTTCGACCGGGACGAAGGCGACATCGGCTATCTCGTCGCCCCGCCGCCCGTCCCGAGACACCTGCTTGGCTTCAGCGTGGCCTTGCTCGGGGGCGGTCAGGCGCTCGCGTTTGCCCTGCCCCCGGCGTTCCGGATCGACTACGCCGCCTGCTTCGCCCTGTCGGTCTTGTACTCGGTGCCGCCGTTCCGCTTCAAGGCGGTCGCCGGGGTCGACTGGGTGATCAACATGTGGGGGTTCGGCACGCTGACGCCGCTCGCCACCTGGGTCGCGACGGGCCGGCCGTTCGACTGGGGCCACGCGCTCGTCCTGCTCGCCTTCTGCCCGTTGTTCGCCGGGCTCTATCCCCTGACTCAGCTGTATCAGATCGCCGAGGACCGCCGCCGCGGCGACCGGACGCTGGCGCTCATCCTGGGCGCGCGCCGCAGCCTCGCGGTCGCCATTGGATGCGTGCTCGCGGCGTTCGCGGCGCTCGCATGGGCCGCAGAGCTGCTGCAGGTCAGGGCAGGCGGCCCGGTGCTCGTCGTGCCGCTCGCCGCCTGGCTCGGCGTGCTCCTGCCGTGGCGCGCCCGGCATGCGGTCTGGTCACCTGCCCAGCACCAGCGGGGCATGTACCGCGCGCTCGCGGCGTGGGCCGTGACCGATCTCACCGTCCTCGCGGTGTTTGCCCGCTGAGACCGAGAGCTTAGATTTGGCGTGGCCTTTTCCAACCGGAGATGCGAGACACCATGTCGACCACCGCCCTGCCCGCGGAGTCGGACCGCTCGGACTTCCGCACGGTCATGCTCGGCGGCACGAAGCTGGGCCTCGTCACTGCGGTCGCCGTGGTCGCCTTCCTGGCGGTGTCCCGGCAGGTGACGGCGCACGTCCCGCAGCGGGCCCTCGAGACCCTCATCGTGCTGGCGGCCGGCGCTGCCGTGAGCTTTCTCCCCGCGCAATGGGCCGTCGCCCGCAATGTCGAAGGGATCGCCGGCGCCGCCGCGATGGGCTTGTGGGGCACAGTCGTCTTCATGGCGTTCGACATCGTCGTGCTGCGACCACTCAAGGCGTATCCCTGGACGTGGGACGCGGTCGGGGGCGGCAGCAGCTGGTGGTATCTGCCGATCTGGTGGATGCTCGGGACGTTCGTGGCATGGATGGGCGGCATCCTCACGGCGAGCCAGGCGAGGCGGGGTGAGGCGACCCTGGTGCGCGTCGCGCTGCCGGTGATCGTCGCGACGGTAGTGCTCGTGACCGTGGCGCGCTTCGCCGGGTTCGCGGCCCCGCTGCCGGCCCTGACCGGGGCGGGATTCGCCATCTCGCTGGCAGCGCTCGCCGCCGTCGCACTCGCCCGCAAAGCCTAAGGCCGCGCGGGCGCCGCGGAGCGGGGAGATCAACGATGCCCCGCTGGCTTGCGCACCTGTTGGTCGTGGTCGGGTGGGTCCTCACGCCGGTCCTCGGGTGGGGCGCTTCCTTCGTCGGGTTGTGGGTCGGTGCGGCCGTGGGCATGCGATTCGCGAACCCGCTCACGATGCTCGCGATCGCGGCTGCGGGCGCGGCGCTGTTCGGCGTGGCCACGCTCATCACATGGTTGCGCTTCATGCGCAAGGTACCGCACCTGCTCTCCCATCACATGGCCCCACGCACCTCGGAGGAGCACCGCGCCGTTGCCGCTGCGGACTGAGCTGTTCGGGGCTCTCCCCCTCCCCCTGGCGCTGCTCCCGGCGGCGCTCCCCGCTCAAGGGCGGGACTGGGAGCTCCACCTCGGTCGCTGGTACAACGGCAATCGCGCCGACGTCTACGAATTCCGCACCAGCTCCCGGCTCGCGGGCCCGCTGACGCACGGGTTCGGCGTGGCCATACTCGTGAGCGACACCCTCGGCCGCCGGCGCGCCTTCTACGGCATGGGCTACGAGATTCAGAGCTGGCGCAGCCGGTCCGGATTCGCTCCATACGCCCTGGCGGGACTCGCTTTGGGCTTGTCCACCGATACCTCGACTCAACAATTCGCCGCTCAATGGAGCGTGGGGGGTGGGCTCGAATGGCGACCATTTTCGCGGTTCGCCGTCGGCGCCGAAGCGCGCTACCGGCTGGAAGATCGTGGCCCGCGGGGCTTCTGGAAGCGAGCGACCGGTGACCGAAACGGAGTCAGCGTGGTGCTCGGGGCCACGGTCGGGTTGGGGAAGGGCGCCGGGGGAAGCGGGAGACAGCGGGCGCGCGGGGAGTCGGGAGAGCGGGGAGAGCGTTCGGAGCGGGGGAGTGGCCGGGCGATTCCCGCCTCGGGCGGCGCGCCACTCCCGCCCCCCCCGTCCGACGCGGCCGCTACCGCCACCGCGAACGCGACGGACGTCGTGGAGACCGCGGTCGAGTCTCTCGGGATTCCGTACGCCTGGGGCGGCACGGCGGAGAATGGCTTCGACTGCTCCGGCCTCATCCAGTACGCCTACGGGCAGCACGGCATCCGGCTGCCCCGCGTGAGCCGGGATCAAGCGAAAGCGGGCGCAGAGGTGGCGCCCGTCGTGGAAGCGCTGAGGCCGGGCGACATCTTGCTCTTTTCAGCCCGCGCCGGCGCGGGGGTGACGCACGTCGGACTGTACGTGGGCGGGTTGAAGTTCATTCACAGCTCGAACACGGGGGTGAAGCTGTCCCTCCTGGATTCGCACGATCCGGAGGGGGCCTACTGGCTGGATCGGTGGGTCGGGGTGCGGCGGATACTGCCGTGAGGCGTTGCAGGACGCCAAGACGCCACGTTCCACGAAGATGAGGGCGCTCGCGGCTTTTCGTGTAACGTGGCGTCGTGGCGTCGCAGTATTATGTGGCGCCTTCCCGATCTCCTGCGCCCCCCCCACCGGTTACCGCGCGCCCGCGTGGGCGCGGGACTACCAGATCGTGGTCACGCGGGACGACTCGCTCAGCCGGGGGATCGCCGCGGGGCTCCGCGCGCGCGGCTTCAAGGTCCGAGACCGGGTGAAGGGGGGCGGTTCCCCCGCGGCATACCTCTTACTGTTCTCCCTCCGCGGATCGGAGTCCGGGGCTCCGACCTGGCTGTACGCGCAGTTGGCGGACACGCGCAGTGGCGCGGTCATAGCGGCGGTGGCCGCCCCCCTCGATTCGCTCGGTAGCAGCGTGGCCCAGCAGGCCCGGGCAGTCGTGGACTCCCTGGTCCGGGCACCCTCCCCCCGCCCGCCGAACTGACCCCTTGACAGCCGCGCCGTTGGAGGCGAAAATTCCGCCCGATGCTTAGCACTCACCGTGATCGAGTGCTAACACCCTATCTCATAAGCAGTTTCTGCCACAGCACCCAGGTGGAGGTGGAGGACCATGGCAACCGCAACAGCTACGAAGACCAAGCTCAAAATTCTCCCGCTGGCGGATCGGGTGGCGATCAGGCCGATCGAGGAAACCGAGACGATGAAGGGCGGCCTCTATATCCCGGATACCGCGAAGGAGAAGCCGATCCAGGGTGAGGTGATCGCCGTTGGCCCCGGTAGGCGGGAGAAAGGCGAAGTGGTGCCGATGGAGTTGAAGGTCGGGGACCGCGTGGTCTACGGCAAGTACAGCGGCACGCAGGTGGAGCTCGAGGGTGACGAGATCATCCTCATCAAGGAATCCGACGTCATTGCGAAGCTCGGTTGACACTTAGGAGGCGATCGACATGGCTGCGAAACTGCTGGAATTCGACGTGGACGCCCGCGCCCGGTTGAAGAGGGGCGTGGACATGTTGGCCGACGCGGTGAAGGTGACGCTCGGTCCCAAGGGGCGCAACGTCGTTATCGAGAAGAAGTTCGGGAATCCGACGATCACCAAGGACGGCGTCACGGTCGCCAAGGAGATCGAGCTCGAGGACCCCGTCGAGAACATGGGCGCCCAGATGGTGAAGGAGGTGGCGACCAAGACCTCGGACGTGGCGGGCGACGGGACCACAACTGCGACGGTGCTGGCGCAAGCGATCTACCGCGAGGGCTTGAAGTCCGTGACCGCGGGTGTAAACCCGATGTCGTTGAAGCGCGGCATCGACAAGGCAGTCGAAGCGGTGGTTGAGGAGCTGAAGAAGATCTCCGTAGCCACGGCCGGCCGGAAGGAGATCGCCCAGGTGGGCACGATCTCGGCCAATGGCGACCACGAGATCGGCGCGAAGATCGCCGACGCGATGGAGAAGGTCGGCAAGGACGGGGTGATCACCGTCGAGGAGGCGAAGGGCCTCGAGACCACGCTCGAGACAGTGGATGGGATGCAGTTCGACCGCGGTTATCTCTCACCCTACTTCATCACCGATCCCGAAAAGATGGAGGCGGTCCTCGAGGACGCCTACATCTTGATCCACGACAAGAAGGTCTCCTCGATGAAGGACCTCCTGCCCATTCTCGAGAAGGTGGCGCAGGCGGGCAGGCCGTTACTGCTCATCGCGGAGGACGTCGAGGGAGAGGCGCTCGCGACGCTGGTCGTCAACAAGCTCCGCGGGACGCTGAAGGTATGCGGCGTCAAGGCGCCCGGCTTCGGTGACCGCCGCAAGGAGATGCTGATCGACATCGCAGTGCTCACGGGCGCGCCGCAGGTGATCTCCGAGGAGATGGGCCTGAAGCTCGAGAACGCGACGCTCAACGATCTGGGCCAGGCCAAGCGGATCGTGGTGGACAAGGACAACACGACGCTCGTGGGCGGTAAGGGGAAACACGAGAGGATCCAGGGCCGCATCAAGGAGATCAAGGCCGCGATCGACAAGTCCACATCGGACTACGACAAGGAGAAGCTGCAGGAGCGGCTTGCGAAGCTCGCCGGGGGCGTGGCCGTGATCAACGTCGGGGCGGCGACCGAGACCGAGATGAAAGAGAAGAAGGCTCGCGTGGAGGACGCGCTGCACGCGACCCGTGCGGCCGTCGAGGAGGGCATCGTGCCGGGCGGCGGCGTGGCCCTGCTCTGGTGCCAGAAGACGCTCGAGAAGGTGAAGATCGCCGATGCGGACGAGAAGATCGGCACCGATATCGTGCGCCGGTCGCTGGAGGAGCCGATCCGGTGGATTACGCAAAACGCCGGTCAGGAAGGCTCGATCGTAGTCGAGCGG
Organism: Gemmatimonadota bacterium; assembly: GCA_003222235.1. Lineage (GTDB taxonomy): Bacteria > Gemmatimonadota > Gemmatimonadetes > Gemmatimonadales > GWC2-71-9 > AG12. The sequence continues at coordinate 12,429 of QHVD01000121.1, forward strand.
GTGCGCGAGGCCAAGAACAAGAACTTCGGGTACAACGCCCAGACGGACACGTTCGAAGACCTGGTTGCGGCGGGCGTGATCGATCCGACCAAGGTCACCCGGACGGCGTTACAAAACGCCGCGTCCATCGCCGGCTTGCTTTTGACCACGGAAGCGGTGGTGGCGGAGAAGAAGGAGAAGGAGAAGACCCCCCCAATGCCGGGCGGCGGCGTGGCCCTGCTCTGGTGCCAGAAGACGCTCGAGAAGGTGAAGATCGCCGATGCGGACGAGAAGATCGGCACCGACATCGTGCGCCGGTCGCTGGAGGAGCCGATCCGGTGGATTACGCAAAACGCCGGTCAGGAAGGCTCGATCGTAGTCGAGCGGGTGCGCGAGGCCAAGAACAAGAACTTCGGGTACA
>QHVD01000512.1:0-1942 GCA_003222235.1 Gemmatimonadota bacterium
CCACAATCGCGACGGCGTGCGCTACGTGTACGAGCCGACCGTGCCCCATGCCGCAGCGCAGCGCAGCGCCGTGCAGCACCTGGTGCGCACGTTTTTCCGCGGCTCGCGCGCCGGCGCCGTGGCTGCGCTGCTCGAGCTGCCGGGGAGGGAGCTGTCGGAAGACGATCTCGAGCGGCTGCGCGCGCTGGTGCGCCGGGCGCGGCGCGAGGGACGCTGACGTGAACCTGACGCTCGACCTCGCGAAGGTGGCGCTGCTCGCCCGTGAGTCGCTAACGTGGCGGGGCGTTTTTTGTGCCGAGACATGCTAATACATTAGCACTAAGTGCTAATGCAATAGCATATGGTCTGTATCGCGCCGCGCTCGCCCTGTGCCTCCCGGCTGCCCTCATCGCACAGGTCGACGCCGCCTGTTCACGGCCGGGGTCGAGCGGCTGCGCGCGACCTACAACCTCACGCCGCGGACGGCGCTGCGCCTCGTGGTCCAGAACGTTCGCACTCTGCGCGACCCGGCGCTGTACGTCGCGCCCACGATCGCCGTGGAGGGGAGCCTCACGCTGTCGGCGCTCTTTACCTACCGCTGGAGCTGGGCGTCCGCGGCGTATCTGGGACTCGGCGACGACCGCGAGGTCGGCTCAGCGGGAACATTCGCGCCGGGCCATCAGCAGCTCTTGGTCAAAGTCCAGGTGGCGACGCCGTGAAACGGAGGCGACCTTCGGATCCCCTTGTCACGCCGCCCTGCGGTCCAACTCGGTACCGTCCACACTGAGCGTAACGTCGACGTTGCCCCGTGTGGCGTTCGAGTACGGGCAGCGCTCGTGCGCTCGACGCATCAGCTCCTCAGCGTCGGCACGCGCCAGGCGAGGCGCGTGCAAGTCGAGGGCGACCGCCAAGCCGAAGCCGCCGTGACCGGTGGGACCGATCCCCACACGCGCGGTGATCTCCGAGTCGGAGGCATCAAGCTTCCGACCCTGCGCCACCGACAACAGCGCGGATTGGAAACAGGCGGCGTACCCGACGGCGAACAGCTGCTCCGGATTGGTGCCGCGCCCGCCCTCGCCGCCCATCTCCCTCGGCACGGACAACTCTACCGTGAGCTTCCCGTCGGACGTCCGGCCATGGCCTGCTCGCCCTCCTTCGACCACCGCCTCGGCTGTGTACAGGATGTTCATGTCTCCTCCTCGTTCCCGGTACTCCGCAAGCGGCACTCCGGGCATTTCCTCCAGTGCTCTTCAATCGGTGGACGCGTCGGCGCACGCCGGGGATGGGCGCCTACCAGTCCGCAAAATCGGCCGTCGAAGGCTTTAAGGTCACCATCATCGAGCCGGGCGCGCCCGTTACGCATCCTGCTCGGCGCCGGTGCCGTCGAATCCGCCGAGGGTGTCGTTGTCTCCGCCCGATACTAGCGACCGATCCTTACCTCGCCACAACCTTCAGCGCCGCTTGTCTATGCGCCGCGAGCAGCCGGGCGAGCATGTCCGGCGTGAGACCCTGTGGGAAACGACTTACGAGGCGGAGCCTCCTCGCGAAGTCCGGCGCTGGCGGCGTCTCGAGGAGGTCACCTACTTGGGAGAACCGCCCGGCCTTGAGCGCGTCGTACGAAACCAGCGTCACCGTATCCCGGGCGAGGACCAAAAGCGCCGTGTCTTGCACAGCGAGGAGTTCCCCCTGCGCCCTTCCGCCCCTCCGCAGCTCGAGCGCGACCGCCACCCCTTCGGGCCCTTTCGCTGGGGCGAATCGGTCGACCCTCCCACCTATGTTGCACCCGAGCGTCGCGAGCAGAGGTCCCCACACCCAGCTGCGTCTCACCGGCCCCTCATTTTCTCGAGGTCGGCTGTGTGGGTGGCGAACGCGCGCTCGCGAGCCTCCCGCACCGTGGCCCATTTCCGGAGCGCCTTCAGGAGCCCTGCGTCCAGGGACTCCACCGCGCCAATATCGCGCGCAG
>QHVD01000512.1:2094-3033 GCA_003222235.1 Gemmatimonadota bacterium
CGCACAATCGCGAGCGCGGAGGAGTCGTCGCGCCCCTCGGCATCGAGCAGCCGGCCGAAAGCGTGCGTTTGAACGACCGGACGGCGCGCTCGCATGGCGAACACGAGCCGGTCAATCCGCCAGTTGTCCGCCGGAAAGGACAGCCGAACGCGAACGCTGTCCCGCTGAAGCACGGGGATGAGGACCGCCACGTCGTTCCACGCGTGCGGCCCCGAGTCCCGAATGCGCGCGGTCTCGCGGTAGCGGCGGCCGTCCCAGACGGCTATGCGCATGCCCATCCACTGCTCCCGCCAGCGCGCCAGCGCTACCCCCCCGCCGTCCAGCTCGCGGCCGATCCAGTCGAGCGATCGGGCGCCACGATCGCCCAGCATCACTTCCGAGTACAGGAGGGTCGCGAGCAGACTGTTCCTTAACCGGAGGACCAACGCAACGGTGTCGCCGCTTGCCGGCGCCGGGGCGACGAGGTAGATGGCGTCATCCAAATGGGCGGGCGACGCTGCTGCCAGGGTCCGCGCATCGGTCCGGAACGCCGCACCGTCGGGCAGGGCAAGGAGGAGATGGAGGTCACGGCCCGTGGCGTCGGCGATCGTGGTGGCGGGGACGAGCTCGCGCACGGCCAGCGCGGCGCCGTTCGGGTCCGGGAGTGCGGTCTCGTCCGCAGCGTGGCGGACCTCCAGCAGCTCGAGCCGATTGAAGTACTCCGTTTCGAGCGCCTCGTTGCGCACTTCCAGCCGGATCCGGCCGTCCCGGTCCGGGCGAATTCCGAGACGATCGACGTCACGCACCTCGAACGTCGGGCCGAGCGTGTAGGAGAAGCCCTCGGCTTGAAGCGCCCACGTGCCGGCGCTGTCGGCGTAGACGGTCGGACAGTTCGAGCAAATACCATTCTCACTGGAGCAAGCGATCACGAAGGCGACTGCTCCGGCGGCCAGCAGCGCG
>QHVD01000513.1 GCA_003222235.1 Gemmatimonadota bacterium
CCCGTAGTGGCGGCCCCGGTGGCGTTGTGCCGCTGGCAGCTGTATAGTTTGCGTACTTCGCCGGCGCGTCCGCGGTCGCCTCGCACGAACGCCCCGCCGAGGAGGCCGAATGCACATCCGCTCACGCACATCCGCTGGCCCTGGACGAAGCCGACACACCCCGACGGAGCCCTTGGTGACGCTCACCGCCCGGATATCCGGGCGGCTCTGGCGGCGGGTGAGGATCCACTGCGCCCGCAGCGACTGCGCGATTCAGGCTTTCGTGGCGGACGCGGCTCGCGACTATCTCCGCGTCCAGCCTCGACGCTGAAGGCCGGGGGCGAGGGCGGCGCTCGGAGGTCGAAGATGCGGGCCCGCCCCCCTGCATCAGGCGACCGCACCGCGGCGTCGGGGGTGCTCCGGCGCGACGCCCACGCGATCTGCCGGCTCCGGCGCCGGGCCCAGCGCAGGGTTGTCGTGGCGCGCGTCCATGTAAAACCTGACGCGCTCGTGGAGATTTCGATCAACGTGCGCGAGCTGGAGAACTCCGTGCTCCGTCGCCGCCAGGGGGAGGACGGGAGGACCGTGATCGCGGCCCCCCACGCTGGTATCACTTCCCAGACACGTCCGCGGACCTGCCGTCGCGACTTCCCTCCTCCCGTCCTCCGGTGCCGTTCCATGCCGGCACCGGGGAGCCAGCACCCGGGCGCCTGAGCCCCACTCGCAGCCCGAACGCACCCGCGGGGTGCGTTGTGCGGCGCTGTCCGGGTGAGGCGCTCGGGTTGAAACGAACCCCCCTGGTTCCAATTTTTACAAGCAGGTTTGGGGTCTCCCCACGCCGAGTAGGCGTTCGCCTCATGCAGAACGTGGGGAACTGTCCCCAGCTACCGCGGCACGCCCGTTGCACACCGTAACCCGCGGGTCATCGTCGATACACCGAGGGAATTGCCTCGATTCAAGCCATCTGTGGTGAAGTGTCCCTGCCTCTTCAGCGCCGTTGCGCCCATCTGTCGTGCCCGACGGCCCTGCGCAGGGCGCTCCGATACTGAGGCCTTAGGAGATGCGGTGCCAGCAAGGCAGCGCGGAGGGAGGGGCGTGAGAGAGCCGCTCGCAACACGACGGTGGCTGTCCGGGGCGACCTTCCTCCTCCTTGGGGTCAGTCTGCTCCCGCTGCCCGCGCGGGCAGACATCTCCCGGTCGCTCCGCTGTCGCGCCGGGACGGTGCTCATGCGGACCGACACCAAGGCCTGCCCGACCGAGCGCAGCCGGCCGGCGGCCGCAGTAGAGCGCGCCTGCTGCCAGGGACGGAATGGCAAGGTTCGCTGCATGCCCTATCCCCAGTGCCCGACTCGATCTCCGTCGTGAGCCGTGAGGCGAGAGGAATGCTGACGCAGGATGGACGGTTTCGATTGCGACGGGCGGCCACCTCGGTCGCCGCCGTGCTTCTGCTCGTGCCGTTCGGCGGCTGCGCCCCGGGAGCGAAGCCGGCGGCGAACGCTGCCCGGGCGCAAGCAGCGCCCGCCGTCTCGGCCGGCGACCTGATGAGCTCCCAGGACCGCACGCGTCTCGAGGCGCTGGCGGCCGAGCGCGCCAAGGGGCCGTCGGACGACGGTTATCGAATCGGGCCCGACGACCTGCTCGACATCCGCATCCCGGACGTGCTCGACGGGCAAGGGGCGGGCCTCTTGAATCGCCCAGCCCCCGGGACGCCTGGGCCCGTGGCGGTGGCGGCCGCGCCCGCCGCCCAGGGACTGCGCGTGAGCGACCGAGGGGACATCACCCTGCCTTTCATCGGCCAGGTGCACGCCGAAGGGCTCACCGGGACCGAGCTGGAGGCCGAGATCGCACGGCGCCTCGTGAAGGAAGGGATCCTCCGCCAGCCGCGGGTGAGCGTGCAGATCGTGGAGTACCGGAGCCGCGTCGTCGCGGTGATCGGCAGCGTCGAGCGCCCGGGCCTCTATCCCCTCACGCGGCCGCGGGCGACGCTCGCCGATCTGATCTGGGCGGCCGGCGGGCCGGCCAAGGAGGCGGGCCGCGTGGTCGAGTTCGCACCCGCCCCGGATTCGGCGCCGTCCGCGCCGGAGGGGGCGGCGCAGGTCTCGGCGCCGATTCGCGTCGATATCGAGCTGCTGCTCCACGCGCCCATCGACCACGGCCAAGGGCTCAACCCGCGCGTGCGCCCGGGCGACGTCATCACGGTCTCGCCCGCCGGCAGCGTGCTCGTCGATGGCTGGGTCCAGAAGCCCGGCTCGTACCCCGTCACCCGCGGGCTCACGTTGAGCGGAGCGATCGCGGCGGCCGGCGGGGATATGTTCGCCTCCGATCGCCAGCACGCCGCCGTGAAGCGGACGCTCGGCCCGGGCGAGGAGCGCTCCTTCACCGTCGACCTCGACGCGGTCCGCGAGGGCCGTACGGCCGACGTGCCCATCACCGACGGCGACGTCGTGCGCGTCCCGGCCTCTACCATCCGCGTGATCCCGTGGGGTGCGTACTCCGTCATTAAGGACCTGGTCCGCGTGGGCGGCAGCGTGCCGC
>QHVD01000514.1 GCA_003222235.1 Gemmatimonadota bacterium
GGGCCGGAGTTCGCGCCTGAGGAGATCGCCGCTTATCTCGACTCGGTCGGGGCCGTCGCTTCGCGGCTGGAGCATCGCTGTCGGCTGCAGCGGGTGGCGGAGCTGTTGGCCCAGGAGAAAGTGGTGGGCTGGTTCGACGGGCGCATGGAGTTCGGGCCCCGTGCGCTCGGGGCGCGCAGCATCCTCGGCGACCCGCGCAGCCCCAGCATGCAGGCGCAGATGAATCTGAAGATCAAGTTCCGGGAAGGGTTCCGCCCCTTCGCGCCGAGCGTGCTCCGCGAGCGGGTGCGCGACTATTTCGAGTTGGACTGCGACTCGCCCTACATGCTGCTGGTCGCGCCGGTGACGCGAGAGCGGCAGATCCCCATGACGCCGGAGCAGCGGCGGCTCTGGGGCATCCACCAGCTCAACGTGGTGCGCTCGGACATGCCTGCGGTGACCCACATCGACTATTCGGCGCGCATCCAGACGGTGAGCCGGGACACGAATCCCAACTACTACGACCTGATCAAGGAGTTCGAGCGCCTCACGGGGTGCGCCGTGCTCGTCAACACGTCCTTCAACGTGCGCGGCGAGCCGATCGTGTGCACGCCGGCGGACGCCTATCGGTGCTTCATGCGCACCCACATCGACTACCTCGTGCTCGGACCGTTCCTGCTCGACAAAGCGCAACAGCCCGAGTGGAAGGAGAGCGGCGAGTGGCGGCGAGAGTTTCAGCTCGACTGACCCCCGGCGAAGGGCGGCGATTCGGGCTCACGCTGGGAGCCGCGTTCCTCGTGCTCGCGGGCCTAACTGCCTGGCGCGGGCACTCGCTCGAAGCGCGGGCCTTCGCGGGGCTCGGCGGCGCCCTGGTCGCTGCCGCGCTCGTGGTGCCGGCGCGGCTCGGGCCCGTGCACCGATTCTGGATGGCGCTCGCGGCGGCCATCTCGAGGGTCACGACGCCGGTGTTCCTGGGGCTCGTCTATTTCGTGGTCCTGACGCCGACGGGTTTGGTGCGACGGCTCGCCGGCCGCAACCGGCTCGCCCGCCCAAGTCTCAGCAG
>QHVD01000515.1 GCA_003222235.1 Gemmatimonadota bacterium
GACTGACCTGGAAGAGTAGCGCCATCAGGAATCGCGAACTGACGAGCGCGGCAGCGAGGCCCACGGCGGCCCCGACCGACGTCACGCCGAGGGCAGCGCTCAGCACCTCTCGACGCAGCTGTGCCGGCGTCGCGCCGAGCGCCATGCGCACGCCGATCTCACGAGTCTGCTCCCGGACGACAGACGCCATAAGGCCGTAAAGCCCCACGGCGGCGAGCAGCAGGGCCACCAGTCCGAAGCCGGACAGCAACAATGTGGACAGCCTCGGCAGCGCACGCTGGCCCGCCAGCAACTCTTCGATCGTCTGGGTGCGCACGATGCTGGCCTCGGGATCGGCGTCGTGTACGGCGCGACGGATCGCCGGCAGCAGACCCGTCAGGGGACCGACGGTCCGCACCGCGAATAAGCCCTGGGAGAAGTACTGGCGCGCCGGCAGGTAAATCGTGGGTGTCGCCTCCCGGAGGCTGCGAAAGCGAATGTCGCCCGCAAGGCCCACCACCGTTCGCCACGCCCCGGTGCTGGTGTCGCCCGCCATACGGATGCGTTGGCCGATCGGGTCAGCCCCGAGCCGGAGGAGCCGCGCCGCCCCATCGCTGACGATCGCAACCTTGGGCGCCTTCTCGCGATCGGTGTCGAGGAACCCGCGGCCCCGGAGCAACGGGATCTCGAGCGCGCGGAAATATTCTGGGCCGCCAGCCTCGATCGGTATCCTCGGATTCTGACTCGGCTCGGAAGACGCCCGTCCCTCGACCTCCCACGGCGCGTTGAATATCTGCGGCCCGAAGAACGGGGGCGCCTCCACGGGGGTGATCGCGGTGATGCCGGGAAGCGCGCGGAGTGCTGGAGGAATCCAGTCCAACAAAGCGCTGAATTTCGCTTCGGCGTCAGCACGCGAGACGGGGACTGCGAGCCAGAGCAACGAGAGACGGTCCGCGCGGTAGCCGAGGTCGATCCGCTGCAGCCGCTCGAGACTTCGCGCGAGGAGCCCGGCGCCGGCCAGCACGACGATGGCCAGAGCGACCTGTGCTGCGACGAACCATCGCCGCACTTGCCTGCGCGCCCTGGTCTCGCTTCCTGACCGCACGTCGATCCGGAGTGGAGAGGCGAGATCGCTCTGCGCAGCGGCGAGCGCGGGGAGCACCCCCACCAGGACGACTGCGAGGAGTGTCACACCGACAGCCGCCGCGAGCGGTGCATTCCCCAAGCGAATGAGGTCGGTTCGAGGAAGTCCGGCGGGATCCAGTACCAAGAGCATGCGGAGCAACGCCACCGCTAGGAAGAAACCGAGCGAGCCTCCGACGATGGCGAGTGCGCCGGTCTCGACCAGCAAGAGACGCCCGACGTCGCCGGCGGTGGCACCGAGCGAACGACGGACGGCGATCTCATGCGTCCGCGTCGCCATGCGGAGGAGGACCAGACTGCCGACGTTGACGCAGGCCAGGAGGAGGAGCAGCACCACCGCCGCCGCGAGCACCTGGAGGACAGGCCGCACATCCCCGAGGACAGCCTGCGGGAACGTGCGGATCTGGGCTCCGGCGACCACCTCCCAGCCACGGGTGCGTTGCTTCCGATACATGTCCCCGATAGCTGAGAAAAACTCAGCCCGCGCCGCCGCAGGCGTGGCAGTCGGGGCGAGGCGCGCGACGACGTCAAGCCCACCGCCATACACCGTAGGGCTCCAATACTCTACGCCGACGGGGTACGCGAGTCCCGCAGGCGCGACACCCACGATCGTGTAGCGCCGCCTCGTGTATGGATTCGTCAGGTGACGTCCGAGCACGCCGGAATCGCCCGCGAAGCGCCGTTGCCAGATGTCGTAGCTGATTACTAGCACCGACGGCTCAGTTAGGGACTCGTCC
>QHVD01000516.1:0-4972 GCA_003222235.1 Gemmatimonadota bacterium
CGACGGTTGACAGCGAGAAGAATGAACCCAGCGGCCGCCAGGACGGCCTCAGCAGCAAAGGTGGCGGATGGTTCCGAGAGTAATGCAAAACAAGGCACCGGCGACCATTAGTGCCTGGCCCCGGACCCAGGACCGCGGACACTTTTGAACTATGCCCGCCTCGTCCTCCGCTCCTCGCATCCTCATCGCCGACGACCAGCGCGACGTCCTCGAAGCCCTGAAGCTGCTCCTCAAAGCCGAGGGCTACGATGTCGAAACCGCCACCTCCCCCCGTGGCGTGCTCACCGCCCTCGACGCGCGCGACTTCGACGCCCTCCTCAACGACATGAACTACACGCGCGACACGACGTCGGGGGCGGAAGGATTTGATCTCCTGGCGCGGCTCCAGACGCTCGATCGGGCGCCGCCCGTGGTCGTGATGACGGCCTGGGGCAGCGTGGATGGCGCGGTGGAAGCGATGCGTCGCGGGGCACGCGACTACATCGAGAAGCCGTGGGACAACCGCCGTTTGCTCGCGACGCTCCGCACCCAGGTCGAGCTCGGCCGGGCGCTGCGTAAGAGCCGCCAGCTCGAGCTCGAGAATCGCGCCCTCCGGAAAGAGGGCTTCCCCGAGCTAATCGCCGTGTCTCCCGCCATGCAGCCGGTGCTGCGACTCATGGAGCGCGTCGGCCCGTCGGATGCGAACGTGCTGGTGTTGGGCGAGCACGGCGCCGGCAAGGAAGTCGTCGCGCGCTGGCTGCACGCGGCTTCCCAGCGAGCCGACCACCCGCTCATCGCGATAAACGTGGGCGGGATTCCCGACGGACTGTTCGAGAGCGAGCTGTTCGGCCACGTGAAGGGGGCGTTCACCGACGCCAAGGCCGATCGCGCCGGGCGCTTCGAGCTCGCCGACGGTGGCACGCTGTTTCTCGACGAAATAGCCAATCTCCCGCTCGCGCAGCAGGCCAAGCTACTCCGGGTGCTCGAGACCGGCGAGGTGGAGCGCGTCGGATCGTCACGCGCCCGGCGCGTGGACGCGCGGCTGATCTCCGCCACGAACGCGGATCCGCACGCCGAGGTGAGGGCGGGCCGCTTCCGCGAGGACCTGTTGTTCCGCCTGAACACGGTGGCGATCCGCATCCCGCCGCTGCGTGACCGGCGCGAAGATGTTCCGCTCCTTGCCTCGCATTTCCTGCGCCGCTACGCGCAGCGCTACCGGAAGCCTGCCCAATCCTTCGCGCCTGACGCCATGGAAGCGCTGCTACGCCACGCCTGGCCCGGCAACGTGCGCGAGCTGGACCATGCGGTCGAACGGGCGGTGCTCATGGCCGAGGGCGACTCGATCCAGGCGCGCGACCTCGCCCTCGGCGCGCCAACGGACGGCGCCGCGGCACTCGAGCAGATGAGCCTGGAAGAGGTGGAGCAGGTGCTCGTCCGGAAGGCGCTCGCCCGCGCGGGCGGCAACGTGAGCGAAGCCGCGAAAGCGCTGGGGCTCTCGCGCAGCGCCCTGTACCGCCGCCTCAAGCGCCATGGCCTCTGAGGGCCGCCGCAAACCGTTGAAGCACGAGCGCCAGGTCCTGTTGCTCGCGCTCTTCGCGGGCGTGCCGGGACTCGTCCTTGCTCTCGTGCTCCTCTGGGCGGGCGACTTCGCCGCGCGCACGCAGTGGACCCTCACCGTTCTCGCGGCCGGCGCCTGGCTGGCGATCGCCGCGACGTTGCGCGAGCGGGTGATCCGCCCGCTCCAAACGGTCTCGAACATGCTCGCCGCCCTGCGCGAAGGAGACTTCTCGATGCGCGCCCGCGGATCGAACCCGAGCGACGCCCTCGGCCTGCTCCTCCTCGAGCTGAACAGTCTCGGGGAGGACTTGCGCGCCCAGCGGCTTGGGGCGCTGGAGGCGACGGTGCTGTTGGGACGCGTGATGGAAGAGATCGACGTGGCCGTGTTCGCGTTCGATGGGTCGCGGGCGTTGCGGCTCGTGAACCGCGCCGGCGCGGTGCTGCTCGGACGGCCGCGAGAGCAGTTGCTGGGCCGCAGCGCGTCAGAGTTGGGCCTGGACGAGTGCTTCGTTGCGGACGCACCGGGAGTGGTGGATCTGGAACTGGCCGGGAGTAGGGGCCGCTGGGAGGTGCGTCGGGGGACGTTCCGCCAGGGGGGGTTGCCTCACGATCTGTTGGTGCTGGCGGACGTGAGCCGCACGTTGAGCAAGGAAGAGCGCCAGGCCTGGCAGCGGCTCATCCGCGTGCTGAGCCATGAGCTCAACAACTCGCTCGCCCCGATCAAGTCCCTGGCGCAGAGCCTCGCGGACCTGGTGCGGCGCGATCCGCCGCCTCTCGACTGGCGCACGGATCTCGAGAATGGGCTCGGCGTCATCGGCAGTCGGGCGGACTCGCTGAGCCGCCTGATGGCGGCGGCTGCCGCAACCGCGGCTCGAGCCGGTTGCGGTCGTCGAGTGGGTGCGTCGAGTGGCTGCGCTCGAGACGCGGCGAGCCGTGACCGTATGCCCGGGTCCGGAGGTGACGATCCAAGCCGACGGCGGGCAGCTTGACCAGCTCCTGATCAATCTCGTTCGCAACGCGGTCGACGCGGCCTTTGACGGCGACGGGGGGGTCGAGGTGGGTTGGGCGGCGCGGAACGGGCGGCTGGAGGTCTGGGTGCGTGACGGGGGGCCAGGGTTCGCCGACACTGACAACCTGTTCGTGCCGTTCTTCACGACCAAGCCAAACGGCTCCGGAATCGGGCTCGTGCTCTCTCGCCAGATCGCCGAGGCGCACGGCGGGACGCTCATGCTCGCAAACCGGAGTGATCGCCGGGGCTGCGAGGCTCGGCTTTCCTTGCCGATCCTGGCGACCTGAAGCGATCCACCGTCGTCAACGTTGGAGGCCGGCCGCCCCTCGCGTCTTGAAGCGAATGCGGTAGGGCGACAGGGGCACGCCGTCGGGCGCACTCCGAAACCCGTGGCCATGGGCCGTGTTGAGCTGGAGCTCGTACACGCGGCCAGGCTCTAACTCGACCCCCAGGCGCAACGTCGCCCCCACCGACTCGAGCCCCTTCCCCAACGCGAAGGTCGCGCGCGCCGAGTCGAGCGACTTCCACGTGATTTTGGGGAAGCGCTCCTGCGCGCCAGGGACGGGCCCCGAGGGCCCGAGCGCGGGCACCACGCTCCAGCCGTCGTCGCTCACCGGCCGGTCAAATCGCACCGCGATCTCCCGGAGGGCAGGGTCAACCGTATCCGACCCATTCTCGATCGAGAGGGACACGATCCTCGGGCGCATCGCGTCGTAGCGCCGTTGCATAGCCGGCAGTCGGTCCGGGAGCGAGTCGAAGTACGCGACCACGCGCGGTATGAACGAGGCAAGCGTCGGGTAGGTGCGCCGGTCAGCCTCGTACTTCCTGAACAGGTCCGAGAGCTCCTCCAACCACAGCCAACTGGCGGCGCGCTCCTCCCGTAGAAACGCCCCGAGCTGCTCCTCTCCTTTATGCGTCACGATATAGCGCGCCACGGTCGCATGGACGAGCGACTCGTTGACCATTTCCGTCCACCGGTCGTAGGCCTGTGCGCGCATCGCGGCGGCCACGGCTTCGTACACGCGCGGCGCAGAGCGCTCGAACTCCGCCCGGTGAGCCCGACCCAGGGGGTTGGCGTACCCATGGCTGAGCTCGTGGACGAGTGTCTCCACCAGACCATCATCGTAGATAGGGAGGGCAGCCGAATCGGTCCGGTAGTGGCCAAGGATGCTGTAGCACTCTTGACGTCCGCCCTGCGGCCGTACGCAGTTGCCGAAGTTGGTCTCCGAGTTGGCGAGGAGCGGGACCACGACAAAGTCCCGGTCGGGCGGGACACCGAAGAACCGTCCGACCCACTCGAAGGCAGCGGCCCGCTCCACGGGTCGCCGGAGCCGGGCGTTCGCCGAGTCGAAGAGCGCCCGATGGGCCTCGAAGAAGGCATCGGCTCGGCTCTCGAGGGCGAACCGCCGCGCGGCTTCGACGAACCGCTGCATCTCGGGGGCGGGGGCCGGCCACCCGGCGAGTGAGTCGAAGGGCACGCGCTCGCGCAGCTCGGGCGGGTCCGATACGCGGATCGCGATGCTCATGACCCCGCTGTAGCCCGTCTCCCGTTTTTCGCGCAGCGCACGGGCGAGGGAGACCGCCTCGTGGTCATGAAAAGGTCCGAAATGCCGCGCGATGTCGGCGTTGTACTGCTCGAAGTTGTTCCGATTGTACTCCGGGTTGCCTGCGAGCTTAAAGAGGATCGCCATCAACTCAACGCGGCGGTCCACTCCGATACGCACCGACTGCGCGATCGCTGTCTCCGCGATGGCGACGAACAGCCACAGCCCGATGCCGACGCCGCGAGGCCACATGGGGCTCCAGGAGAGCCGTTGTCCGGGGAACGTCCTCCCTGCTGCGACAAACGTATGGCTGAGCTGTGGCGCGCACAACCAGGCTGACTCTGGATCAGGTAATCCAGGTTCGAATCCTGGAGGGGCAACCTCAAAGGCGGAACTCACAGCACGCGACCCCCTGAACGGTCGCCGCCTTGCCGCTACCGGTCGGCTAACAAGCCGCATTCATTGCGCGACATCTCACCCGTCCGTATCTTCGATGATACACTTGTTATAGTCAACCTGGGTTGGAGGAGAGGCTCTATGCGCTGGATGACTCGCGAGCACCCAAAAATTGACCGCGTCGCTTGTCCGTGGCTGATCACCCGATTCATTGACCCCGCGGCTGAGTTCCTCTTTGCACCGCCGGCGGTCGTCCGCGCACGTGCCGCGGAACTCAACGCAACCCCCTACGATGTCGAGGGCGTCGAGCTCTCGCATGATGGGCCCCGTTGCAGCTTCGATGCCTTCCTGCAGAAGTACGGATTGACGGATCCGGCCCTCCAGGAGCTCGCCGTCATCATCCGCGGGGCCGATACCGACAGGCTGGACCTCGCACCACAATCGGCCGGATTGCTCGCCATTTCTCTCGGCTTGTCACGACTATTCC
>QHVD01000516.1:5172-5621 GCA_003222235.1 Gemmatimonadota bacterium
CGTTGGCTCCTCCTGTTCCACCAAATCCCACCGAAGCCCGACTACTTCCGGGTGAAGGTGTGGCGCAGGCTGCAACGCATCGGTGCGGTTCCTGTCAAGAACTCGGTGTGGGTCCTTCCGTACAGTGATCAAGCCGTCGAGGATTTCCGGTGGCTCCTCCAGGAGATTCTGGAGGGCGGGGGGGAGGGGTCGGTGTGCCGGGGAGATTTCGTAGACGGCCTCAGCGATCCCGACATCGAGGCGTTGTTTCGCCAAGCGCGTGCGGCGGATTACGCGGCCATCGCGCGCGACGCGAAGTCCCTCGCGCGCAAGGCCGCGCCCGCCGATGTCGCGCGGCTCAATCACCGGCTCGCCGAGGTCGCTGCGATCGACTATTTCAGCGCGCTCGGCCGGCGAACCCTGGAGCCGGCGCTGGCCCGACTCGAGGCCCACGTGCAGGGAGCCGAACC
>QHVD01000516.1:5762-6224 GCA_003222235.1 Gemmatimonadota bacterium
TTCGTCGCGCCAGAGGGCTACGTCCCTCGAAGCGGCGAGCTGCGCTTCGATATGTTCGAGGCGGAGTATACTCACAAAGGCGAGCGCTGCACCTTCGAGACCCTCGTGCGGCGGTTCCGGTTGCGCGATCGGGCCCTCCGCGCCATCGGGGAGATCGTTCACGACATCGACTGTAAGGACGCGAAGTTCGATCGTACCGAGGCAGCAGGCGTGGAACGGCTACTCGGGGGTATCGCGCGCGAGTCAGCCACCGACACCACGCGGCTGCGGCGCGGAGCGATCGTCTTCGACAATCTCTACCAGTCATTCGGCGGTTCACGCCGCGGATCGGTGCCTCGGGGCAAACGGTGAAGACGGCAGCGCCGGCACGGTGCTCGCTCTGGCATTTCGTCCTCTATTTCCTGAGGCTCGGGACCCTAGGCTTCGGAGGGCCGATCGCGCTCGCCGGGCATATGGAGCAGG
>QHVD01000517.1:0-1517 GCA_003222235.1 Gemmatimonadota bacterium
AGGTCCCCGCTCAGGGCAGGAACTTCGACGTGCCGGGCAGCGACACGGCGCCTGGTCCGGGCAGCTCGCCCGACGGGTCGACGATCGGGTCGTAGGACGGCGGGATGCAGAAGACGCTCACCAGCGTGGCGTTGTGGTCCGCCCCGTCCGCGATGCAGGCGTTGGGCGGCGTTCCCGTCTCGGTGACTGTGGTGGCGAACGTGTTCCGGAACGCCCCGTTGCTCTGCTGCTGGCACGAGGTGAAGCTGCCGTTCGTGCAGTCCGTGTCCGCCGTGCACGTGTGCGGCGGGTTCTCGAAGGAGATGGTGATGTCCGGGTCGAAGCAGTAGCCGCAGAAGACGCGGGCCTGCCCGGAGCTCGAGAACGCTGTCTTCGTCTGCGTCTCCGTCGACAGCCCGAAGTCGACGGGCAGGCAGCCGATGAACGAACCATTGGCGGCCGGACAGCCCGACACGAGCTGGCCGTTCGGCGCATTGGGCGGCGGGCAGTCATGGCTGGTCGGGTAGGAGCCGTTGAGCGCGTTCGTCTCCGGCGTGCAGGCCATGCCGTTGCGGGGGCCGCCCATGCAGGTGCCGCTCCCACACATGCCCGGGGTGCCGCCGACACAGGACGAGCACACCCGCACGGGCTCGAGCGAGCCCGTGAGGTAGATCTGCGAGTCGAGCGGGAGCGTCAGGCTGTTGACGCTGCCGGTGCTGCACACCGCGCTCCCGGTGCCCGCCCCCGGGCGGTTGGCGATGAAGTTGACGACGCAGGTGCCGGTGGCGGTGTTGCTCGGGTTGGGGATGGCGAGCGGCGCGCCGAAGAGGCAGCCGGGACTCGTACAGTGGCGCTGCCCGTAGGTCGCGGTGCCCGTCGGCGTGGGGCAGCCGCCGGGCACGTCGGCCGCCGTGGTCGCGGTCAGATCGGGGTTGCCGGCGGTGCAGGAGGCGACCATGCTGTAGGAGAGGCCGAGGTCGGGGATGGTGCCCGGGAGGCCGATACCGGCCGGCCGGCCGGCGCCGAAGTAGAGGCCCGTGCAGTCGAGGTGCCCGAGGCAGACGCCGCCGCCCGTGCAGTCGGCATCGGTCGTGCACGTCTGGCCAACCGAGCAATTCGCGTTCGTGACACAGCCGGTGTGAGTCGCGTCACCCGCCGAGCACCGTCCGGCCGTGCACACGCCGCCGGTGCCGCAGTCCGAGGCCACGGCGCAGCTGCACCTCCTGCAGGACGTGCCGTTGTTCGACCCCTGCACGCACCTGGGCGGGGTCACCTCCCCGGGCGGGTTCGTCCCGCAGCCGCTCGACGCGGTGGTGAAGGAGAATAGCGACGGCAGCGCGGAGCAGCAGGTATCTTGGAAGCAGCAGGCCGAGCCAGGAGTAGCGACTGTGCCACCCATCGCCGTGCAGGCGGACTCGTTGCTCACCGCCTTGCACTGGTTGGGGGGAATCTGGCAGGTCACCCCGCTCGTGCCGCACGCAGTCGCGGCAAAGCAAGAGTTCAGCTCGTTTTGGCACCTCTTCGAGATCGATTTGTCC
>QHVD01000517.1:1607-6258 GCA_003222235.1 Gemmatimonadota bacterium
TCGACGGGACGGCGCTCTCAACGCTGCAGCGTTGCGCCCTGCATGCCGCCGTGAGGCCGCCGAAGGCGCGGGCGGACGCCCCGGGCCAGATGGCAAGCAAGAAGGGTAGCACGATCGCGGGGAGCCGGAAATGACTTCGGGTGATTCCTGGTACCGCCATTGAGAATCTCCTTCAGTACCGAGTGCCCAGCTGCGCCCAGAATGGCGAGTATCCTGGTTGGGATCGACCGCTACCATCCCGGTTTTTGGGGAGGCGGGCGGACGGAAAGCCGTGAGCCCGTAAAGATAAGCCCAACAAAGGGGGTATTTATCCCGATGCAGTAGCCACCCCGCCGGTCGCTCCGTAACGACGCAGCGCATAACGGGGTTCAGGCGGTGTGGTTGAAGTGTGGCTATGCGACGAGCCGTGAACGTTCGCGACTGTCCTCACGACGGGCACGAAAGAGCTTGTGTGACGGACACTCGCGGACGTTCGCGGACGGCCAGGGCAGGGTGTAAGGTGCATGGCATTCAAGAGGTCGAGGGTTCGACTCCCTTCGGCTCTACTCTGCCACTCGCGCAGGCGTACCCACAGCTCACTCACACCTTGAGCGGCTCTCAGCGGGTTGGACCGGACATTCGGCGGCGTTCACGGGGCTGGGACCTCGTGCTCTTGGACCAAGAGAGGCCAGTGCCGTCGCCGGGCAGGCGCACTGGCGCGGAAGTGACGGAAGTCCCAGGTGAGGATTGCGGCCTCGCGGGCTGCGCTCATCGCCATGACAGCTGCGTCGGCCAGGTCGATGCCGACGGTCACGTACTTCTCCATGAGGTCGAGCGCATGTGCATGCTCTGCGTCCGTGGGCCGATCGAGGTTGTGCGTGCCTTCGAGGAGTGCACGTCCGAACACGACCGCCGCTGCGTGATGGCCTCGCGCGCGAAGCACCAGATGAACTTCGACGTACACTGGCCAGGGTACGATCACCCGGCGGCCCAGGACAGCGAGGAGCCTGGCTGCGAACTCATGCCGCCGTCGCTCGGCTCGATTGCACGCCGAGACGAGGGGTCCGGTGTCGCAGACGATCAGTCGGTGAGCCGCGACAATACCTCGTCCACCCGGCGTGACAGGTCCGGGTCATCCTCGATGATGCCCGCGTACGGCAGCGGACCCGCCTTGCCTTCGATCAGATCGGTGACCACCGCCGAGAACGACTTGTGCCGCCGCTTCGCCTCGCGGGTGAGCCGGACCGCCAGCGACGCTGGCATTGAGATCGTACGTCGGACTGCCGGCATGAGTCAGAGTATGAACTCCAATGTATGATCGGTCAAACCAACGCGTCCGCATGACTGTCGTCTATCGGCGGCTTCTCTGCGGGTTCGTCAGATGAGAGCGCGTCACGACTGGGGACGACGCCCGGTGGGTGTGGTTCCCCCCCAACTCCCAGGCGCGCATAGCCGACTGGTGGCGGGAACGCAGAATGGCATTCAAGAGGTCGAGGGTTCGACTCCCTTCGGCTCCACTCGTTCTTCAAGCGATTATCGGCTCGCGAGAGGCCGGCGCGGACACCAGCCCCGGGGCCCGGCTCCGAAAGGACCGGGGCCTCGCAGGTTTGGCGCGCCCCCCATTGATGCAGCCGGCGGGCCCGGTCTCCTAGTTAGTTAGGCGCCGTCCCGGAACCGCGGCGGCGCCGTGCCGCACGGGACGCGCCTCGCGGCCTTGATCGTCAACTCCCTCTCGGCAGGGCGCTTTGGGCGGGACGACGGGCGCTTCTAAGCTGAGGATTGACGCCCGCGAACGGCCGTGAGCATCGTGCTCGGGTGTCGCAGCAGCGACGGGTCCCCGCCTACCGCATCGCGGCGGTGGCGAGCGGCGAAGGAGTCCACCACCGCGCGCGGCGATTGGGAGGTTAGTGCGTAACTTGGGCAGCAGTCAGCCCACCGCTGGGGAGCTGTTCGACTTGCTGTGGGAGAGCCTTGCGGAGCTCTTGGGCACGGCCGCAACCGCTACACTCGTGCGCCGCGCGACGAAGCGTGTGGCGGCGGAGGCCCCGGCGTCCCCGATGGTGAGTGTGACCCGCAACACGGTCACGTACGAGTATGAGGTACCCGAGAGCTGGCGACGCGCCGCCGACCCGGACGCCTTGCGGGTGCTTCGTGCCTTCGCGAGGGAGCTGGGCGTGCTCCTGACTCGGTTGACGGGATCGGTCGTCGTCGAGCGGCTCGAACGGGAGCCGCGCTTTCGGGAGAGTGGCGTCTCGTTCGTCGAGGCGTCGAAACGCCGATGAAGGACAGGAGTAAACTGGCGGACCGAATGAGCAGCGGCAGCGCCGCCTTCGATCAGATCCTTGGTGGCGGGTTCCCCCGGGGCTCGGTCTCGGTGATCGCGGGCGACCCAGGCACCGGCAAGACCATTCTCACGCTTCAGATGATGTTCCATCTGGCGCGCCAGGGAGGGCGGAGTCTGTACTGCACGACGCTCTCCGAGCCGACGCTCAAACTCATGCGGTTCGTTCAGGGTTTCGACTTCTTCGACGCGGCGCTGTTCAGGGACCGCATCATCATCAGGGACCTCGGCGCGGCCCTCCGCGCGGAGGGCATGGTGGCGGCGGCGGCGCAGGTGCCCGATCTGGTGGCCATCGATAGCGCAAAAGTGCTCCACGATTTCGCACCGGACCACGGACCTCCGCGGTCTGTTTTCTACGACCTGGCCGTGACTCTCGCGGGCTGGGAGGCGACGACGTTCCTCGTCGGTGAGTACCGCAACGACGAGATCGGGCGGCTGCCGGAGTTTGGCATCGCGGACGGCATCGTTCAGCTCAGAACCATGCCGGCCGAGCTGACGAAGGTACGCGAGATCGAGGTCCTGAAGCTGCGCGGGTCGTCCTACGTGAGCGGTCAGCACTTCTTCGACATCGACGCTGGGGGCGTCACGATTTACCCGCGCGTTCGGGCCCCTGACCAGACGAGCACGAGGCCGTCGGCGGCAGGCAAGGCAGCCTCCACCGGGGTGAGCGGGCTCGACGCGCTCCTTGGCGGTGGCCTCCCGCGCCGCAGCGCGACCGTGGTCGAGGGCAGCACGGGCATCGGGAAGACGCTCCTCGGGCTGCACTTCCTGCTGGCGGGCGCCCGGGCCGGGGAGCCGGGCATTCTTCTCACGCTGGAGGAGACCCCGGAACAGCTGTGGGGGATCGGGAAAGGGTTCGGCTGGGACCTGGCGAAGCTGGAGCGGCAGCAGCGCCTCTTCCTCCACTACTCGTCGCCCGTCGAGCTCTCGACGGATCGCTTTCTCAACGACGCTCGGCAGCGGGTGGAGCGCGTGCACGCTCGGCGCGTCGTGCTCGATAGCCTCACGAGCGTAGCGCTCGGCGTGGCGTCGGAGCGCCGATTCCGTGAGCTGATCCACGCGATGACGAAGCACTTCCGCGCCGCGGGCGTGACGGTCCTGATGACCTCCGAGGTGCCCGACCTGCTCGGCTTCGGCTCCACGCGGATCGGGAGCCACGGGGTCTCGTCGGCCGCCGACAACGTGATCCTGATGCGATACGCTGAAATCGGTGGTCGCCTGGAGCGCGCGATCTCCGTACTCAAGGCACGGGGGGTCGCCCACGACAACGCGCTGCGGCGCCTGGTGATTGATCGCCGAGGCATCAGAGTGGCAGGTGGTTTCACGGACCTGCACGGCGTTCTAACCGGCGTGCCGACCCCTGTGAGGGAACCCTCGCAAGCCGCTCGTAGGAATGGTGGCAAACAACCACGACGCACCAATGCCGACCAATCCCGCCGCACGCGTTCTCGCTGACATCGCGCATGCCCTGAACTCGCCGGAGCAGGCGGAGCTACGGGTTCGCGGAGTCCTCGATCATCTACGCCTTCTCGTCCCCTACGACTGCTGCGCGCTCCTGGAAACGCAGCCAGGGAGCAACCCGCATCGCACGATCGTGCCCGAGGGTTCAGGGAACGAGGCCGTCTGCGAGGCGCTCGGACGGCTGCTCAGCGACCTTCGCGAATCGGTCACGCCGAACTCGGATCCGCTCTCCCCTGAGGTGACCACTCGACCCCCGCACCGCTTCCACCTGGCACTCCCCATCGTCGGGTTCGACCTCATGGGCCTGCTCTACGTCGGGAGGGAGGCGCCAGCCGCGTACGCCGAAGAGCATCTGCAGCTCTTGGCGGTCGTGGCGAGTCAGATCGGCGCGTACTGGACGGAGCTGCATCTCCAGGCGGAGAACGCGAGGCTCTACGAAGAGAGCAGAGCGGCGAACGTCGCCAAGGATGAGTTCCTCGGCATGTTCGGCCACGAGCTGCGGAACCCGCTCGCCGCTCTGAGCATGGCGATCACCCTCGCGCAGCTCGATCGGAGGCGCATCGACACCTCCCTCGCCATCGCCCGCCGACAGACCGATCAGCTCACGCGACTCGTCGATGACTTGCTGGACGTGGAGCGAATCACGCACGGCAAGATTCGCCTACGAAAGGAACCGGTCGAGCTCGCCGGCGTGATCGAGCGCGGTGTCGAGACGATCCGCTCGCTCATTGCGAGTCGCGGTCATCGACTCGTGCTGTCCCTTCCGGGGGAGCCGATCGTGTTGGAGGCGGATGCGAGTCGCCTGGAGCAGGCGGTGACGAACCTTCTCAACAACGCCGCCAAGTACACGGACCCTGGCGGCGAGATCAC
>QHVD01000518.1 GCA_003222235.1 Gemmatimonadota bacterium
CCCGCGAAGCTCGTGAAGACCGCGACGTTCAGGAGGGGCGCGTGGGCGATCGCGTTCCTCCATCGCGCCGACGTGGCGAATGCCCTCGGCTATCACGACCTCACTCCAGACGGCCTGCCGTTCTCGAAAGTGTTCGTGAAGACCACGCTCGCCGCGGGCCAGAAAGTGAGTGTCACGGCGTGCCATGAGCTCGCCGAGATGCTCGTCGATCCGGCGATCAACCTGTGCTCGACCGGTCCCAACAACCTGGTCTACGCGTATGAGACGGCGGACGCGGTGGAGGAAGTGGAGTTCTCGATCCACGGCATCCCCATGAGCGACTTCGTGTATCCCGCCTGGTTCGAGGGGTTTCGGAAGCCCGGATCGGCGCAGTTCGACTACGCAAAGCGGGTCAAGCGACCGTTCCAGATCCTCCCGGGCGGTTACATGATCGTGTTCAAGAACGGGCGCTGGACGCAGATCTTCGGGTCCGCCGCGAAGGCCCGCCGCTTCCGCCAGGAAGATCGGCGCGGTCACCGCAGCACGTACCGGGGGCGGACGCACCGCATGAAACCGTCGCGACCCCGCGAGTAGACGCTCCGGTCTGCCTGTCGCTCCACCGCGACGGACAGACCAAAGACTTCCTCGCAAGCGACGCGTGCCGCACCGGCGCGGCAGTTGCCGGTCCCACGGGCCAGCGCCCCCGCGTTCCCAAGCATCGAATCCAAGCGGAAGCCCGTGCGAAGTGCGGCCCTCGGGATTGGCATGTGTTGTGCGACTTCACTCTAGTAGCGCAGCCCGTCGTGGCACGCCACATCACGATCCAGAGAGGAACGCGACTCATGAGTCTCCGCCGTCTAGTGCCGTTCCAACTATTCGCGCCAAGTCGTCGGAAGCGCATACTGGCTGAAGGACCTGGTGCCCGAGTCTCGGCGAGCTTGGCGGATCAAGTTGGAACGGCACTAGCCGCCGCTCTGCTGGTGCTGGCCGCCTGCACCCCCGAACGCGGATCGCCGCCTTCTCTCACCGAGCCGTCGTTCGACGTTGAGCCGGGCGCGGCGCGGTATGTCGTCGTGTTCCAGGACAGCGTGGCCGCCGCCGACGTCCCCGGTCTCGCTCAAACGCTGGCGCGCGCGCACGGCAGCGTCCCGGACGTCGTGTACCAGCACGCGCTGCACGGCTTCGCCGCCGTGCTGCCCGGCCGGGGCCGGGCGGCGCTCGCAGCCGATCCCCGCGTGCGCTACGTCGAGCCGGATCAGGTGATGGAGGCCCTGGACCAAACCGTGCCCTGGGGCATCCACCGCATCGCCGCGGACGCCTCGGTGACGGTCGCAAGCGACGGCGGCGCGGTGACGAACGTCAACGTGTACATCATCGACACCGGGATCGACCGCACGCATCCCGACTTGAACGTGGTCGAGCATGTGAACTTCGCGGGCGGACCGAACAAGGATTGCAACGGGCACGGCACGCACGTGTCGGGGACAGTGGCCGCAAAGGACAACTCGCTGGGCGTGGTCGGGGTGGTGCCGGGTGCGCCGCTGCACGGCGTGAAGGTGCTGGGCTGCAACGGTAGTGGGACTCTCAGCGGCGTGATCGCGGGGGTGGACTGGGTGACGGGGAATCGGACGCTCCCCGCCGTGGCGAACATGAGCCTGGGCGGCGGCGCGAGCCAGGCGCTGGACGATGCGATACGCAACTCGGTCGCGAGCGGCGTGGTCTATGCCGTCGCCGCGGGGAACAGCAGCGCGGACGCGTGCAACTTCTCCCCGGCGCGCGCGGGCGCGGGGACGGACAACGGCATCATCACGCTCAGCGCCGTCGACCAGAGCGACAACGAGGCGTACTTCTCGAACTTCGGGGCCTGCGTCGACATGGCGGCGCCAGGGGTCGGCGTGCTCTCCACCTATCTCAAGGACGGCTACGCGACCCTCAGCGGGACCTCGA
>QHVD01000122.1 GCA_003222235.1 Gemmatimonadota bacterium
CGCCTTTTTTGCTTCCTCGGCCGGCAATGGCGCAGCGACCAGGTGCACCTTGTACACCGGGGGCGCCGGCTTGCGCGGCTCGGCTGCGGCGGCGAACACGAAAAACACCGCGAGCCCGTGGACCGCAATCGTGCCCGCCAGCCCGAGGCCCGTGTTGGCGGGAGCCCGGCGGCGAGCTCTCACCGCTCGATCGTCTCGGGCTCGGCGACGAGGCCGACGTCGCTCACGCCCGACGCCCGGATGGCCGCGAGCACCTGGACGACCGTGGCGTACGGGACGCGCCCATCGGCGCGCAGGTACACCCCGGTCGGCCGCTTGGTTCGCACGAAAGCCGGGAACGTGGCCCGGAAGTCCTCGTACGTGAGCGCCGCCTGGTCGAGGAAGATGCGGCCGTCACGGTCCAGGCTCACCACCAGCCCCGACTTCGGCTCGAGCGGCCGGGCCTGGGCGCGCGGCAGGCGCACATCCACCCCGCCTTGCATGATGGGGGCCGTGATCATGAAGATGATGAGCAGCACGAAGGCCACGTCCACAAGCGACGTGACGTTGATGTCGGCATTGAGGGGGAGCTCGCCGTGGCCGCGCAGCCCGCCCCCCCCGCCCAGCAGTCCGGCCACTCACAACCTCCCTTCGCGCGCCATCGTGCCGATGATTTCCTGCGCGAAGCCTTCGAGCTCGCCCGCGAAGAGGCCCAGCCGGTTGACGAACAGGTTGTACGCCATGACCGCCGGCACGGCGACCGCGAGCCCCGCGACGGTGGTGACGAGCGCCTCGGCGACCCCCGGCGCGACGGCGGCGATGTTGCCCGAGCCGCCCAGGGCGATCCCGATGAATGCGTCCATCACGCCGAGCACCGTGCCGAGCAGCCCGAGGAGTGGACTCACCGACCCGAAGGTGGCGAGCCAGGGGATGAACCGGGCTGCGGCGTCGCGCTCGGCGGCCACCTCCTTCGCCAGCACCATGCGCAGCGCTTCCAGTTGCGTCGTCGTGAGGGTCGCCTGCGTCTCGACCGCGGGGCCGTCCCCCCGCCCGTGATCCTTGAGGCCGCCCGGCTTGAGCTCGGAGAAGAAATGAATGCCCTCGCGGAGCAGACGATTGTACGGCGAGGAGGGGAGCCGCATCGCGGCGTGATAGGCATCTTCGAGGCGGGCCGCCTTCTCGATCTGCGCCATGAAGCGATCCGCCTGGCGCCGCGTTCTGCGGAACTGCCACCACTTGAGGAAGATCAGGTACCAGGAGACGAGTGAGAAAGCGACGAGAATGGCAAGCACAAACTTGGTTTCGCGACTCGACGTGAGCACCAGCTCCCACGGCGTCGTCGGTACCGCCCGTCCCACCTGTAGCAACACGCGTCACCCCTCTCGTCGAAACGGCGATAGGTCAGGCTGGGTACCCGGACGGGTGCGTCTGGTGCCACCGCCACGCGCTCACCAGGATCTCTTCCAGGCCGGAGCGCTGCGGCTGCCAGCCCAGGAGACGGCCCGCCCGCCCCACCGCGGCAACGAGCTCCGGGGGATCGCCGGGACGGCGCGGGCATGCCATTGTGGGGATGGCCCGACCCGTGACCCGGCGCGCGGCCTCCACCACGTCCAGGACCGAATACCCCGCTCCAGTCCCAAGGTTGAGCGTCTCCGCTCCTGTGACATCGACCTCGAGCGCCCGGACGTGCGCGTCGGCGATGTCGGCGACGTGGACGTAATCCCGAACGGCCGTGCCGTCCCGGGTCGGGTAGTCGGTCCCGTACACCTCCACCGCCGGGCGACGCCCCAGGGCCACCCGCATGACGTTCGGGATCAGGTGCGTCTCGGGCTCGTGGTGCTCTCCGTACCGGGTCGCTCCGGCCGCGTTGAAGTAGCGCAGGCTGATCGACGCCAGACCGTACCGGTCCGCATGCTCCACCAGCATCCGCTCGAACTCGAGCTTCGTCTGCCCGTAGGGGTTGACGGGCGCCCGGGGTGCATCCTCGGGAATCGGCACCCGACTCGGGGTGCCGTACACCGCGCAGGAGGACGAGAAGATCAAGCGGCGCACGCCCGCCCGGGCGGCGGCTTCGAGCAGCACCCGGCCCGCGGCGACGTTGTTCGCGAAGTACTTCTCGGGCTGCGCGACGGATTCGGCGACGAGGGCGAACGCGGCCAGATGCACGAGCGCGGCGATCCCGTGACGGGCGAACACCTCGTCCAGAACCGCCCGATCCCCGACGCCGCCGTGCACGAAGTCCACTCCGGAATCGACCGCGGCGCGGTGCCCCCGGCTCAGGTCGTCCAGCACCACTACCACATAGCCGCGGGCGAGCAACTGCTCTACGACGACGCTGCCGATGTAGCCCGCGCCCCCCGCGACGAGGATCTTATTCCCCATCCCGCTGTTCCAGACCGAAGAGGCGCTTCAGGGCCTCGAGGAGACCGTACCCGCGACCGACATGCGCCGCCTGTTTGAGGGCTATCGTAGGTTGGTGCAGGAACTTGTTCAGCAGCGCGTGGCTGAACTGCTCGATCTGCGCCCGGTCCTCCGGCGCCAGGTGCGCGAGCCGCTTGAGCGCGCGCTCCAGCTCCTGGGCGCGCACCTGGTCGAGCCGCCCGCGGAACTCCTTGAGAACGGGAACGACGGCGAGCCCGCCATACCAGGTCCAAAAGCGATCCACCTCTTCGGTGACGATGTGCTCGGCCGCCGGAATCTCCTTGCGGCGCTCCGCCGTCGCCTGCGCCGCGACCGTTTGGAGATCGTCGATGTCGTAGAGAAACACATTCTCGAGCCTGCCGACGGCGGGCTCGACGTCCCGCGGCACCGCCACGTCGAGTATGCACAACGGGCGGCGGCCCCGGCGCTCGATCGCCGCCGCCACCCGCTCCCAGGTCACAACGGCGTGCGGGGCCGCGGTGGAGCTCAGCACGATATCAGCCGTGGCGAAATGCTCCCACGCTTGATCCAGCGTGAGGGCCCGCGCGCCGAGTTCCTCGGCGACCGCCTGGGCGCGCTCGTACGTGCGGTTCGCCACCATGGTCACCCGCACGCCCTCCGACGCGAGACAGGTCGCGGCGAGTTCCGCCATGTCGCCCGCGCCGAGGACCAGAGCCGAGCGGCCGGCGAGCTGGTGGAAGATCTTGCCGGCCACGGCCACTGCCGCCGACGCCGCCGAGGCTGCGCCCATGGCGAGTCCCGTTTCGCTCCGCACCCGGGCGCCCACGAGCAGGGCCGACTGGAACAGGCGGTGCAGCACCGGACCCGCCAGTGACTTCGACATCTCCCACGCCTCGCGCACCTGCCCCTGGATTTGAGACTCCCCCAGGATCATCGACTCGAGCCCGGCCGACACGCGATACAGATGCCGCACGGCGTCGCGGTCTCGCCGGAAGTATCCGTACGCGCTCGCGCTGCGGCCATCGCCCAGGCGCTCGCTCAGGATGGCCCACACGGCATCCGGCGCCTCCTCCCCCGGCTCCGCGAGGTAGAACTCGGTGCGGTTACAGGTCGAGAGGAGCACGCCGCCCCCGGCCCCCGCAGCCAACACGCGCTCCAGCGAGGCCGGGACCTCGCGCGCGGCGTGCGCGAAGCGCTCCCGCACCTCCAGGGGCGCCGTCCGGTGATTCACGCCCACGACCGCCAGGCTCATCGTCGGAAACCCCTCGTCAGAGGAACCGCTGGGTCCCCGGCTCGGCAAGCTTGAGTGCGAGGTAGACGAGCAACACCGCGGCGAACCCGGCGATGCTGGCGAACGCGGCCCGCCGACCCGCCCAGTGCCGCACCACCCGCACCGAGACCGCCCATCCCAGCACCATCCACGTCAGCGTGCCCCACACGACCTGCGCGGCATCGACGGGCACTCCCCCGGCATAGCGGACTCCATATCCCAACAGGACGCCGAGCGTCACCGTTGGGAAGGCGATCATGAGCGCGACGTGGTTCAGGCGGTCGAGCCGCTCGAGCGGCGGGAACAGCCGGAACACTTGTCCGAAGCGCTTCGCTTTCAGCTCCCGGAACTGGAGCAGGTACAACGCGGCCGCGATAAAGGCAAGAGCGAGCATCGCGAGCCCGAGGATGCTCACCGTGATGTGCAGGACGGACCAGGCGCTCCGTCCCGCCGCCGCGGCGCCGGGCGCGAGCCCGATCAAGACGGCGAGGCTGACCAACCCCGTAGCGAGCGGTCCCGTGAAGACCCCCACCGCGCCGGCACGGAACACGCGCTCGCTCACGACCTGCAGCAGCATGAGGAAGAGCGCGAGCATCGAGAGCGCCGGAGCCACCCCGATCAGGGTCAACTGCGCGACCCCGACGACGTGGCACACGATCCCGACGAGAGGGACGGCGAGCGTCAGACCACGCGGCGGGGGCCGCAGCCCCGCGTACGGTGCGAGCGCCAGCGCCGTGGCCAAGCCGTACAGCCCCAGCGCCAGGAGATGAGCAAGGAGAACCACGCGCGCGAAACGCCGACCCCTTCAGCGGGGGCCGGCGGGAGTCAAGAGGGCATCTTCCGGACGAGACGCGCCGGCATCCCCGGAAAGATATCCGGGTGGTTGACGTTCAGCACGAGCCCTGACGCCGAATGCTCGCGGGTGTGCACGATCTCGAGAACGACCCGCACTTGCTCAGAACCCGTGCCCGGTGCGCCGGACGCCGGCCGGTACACCTCGAACACGTCGCCGGGCACGACGCCGTCGGCACGGCCACGGTTGACGAAGATGATCTGTTGCGGCGCGGCGAGGACGTGGTAGTCCCGCTGAGCGATCACGATGCCTTCGAGTCCCTGCACCACCGGAGTGGGGCGCACTCGACCTGGATCCGTGAACGGCTCGAGCGGAAGCGACAGGTCGCCGTTGCGGACGCGCGCGAACTGCATGATCAGCTCGGCCAGAACCTGCTTGCGCTGGACCTCCGTGACCCGGGCGACGCCCAGCGGCATCACGACACCGCCCCAGCGAGCGATGTCACGGTCAATGCGTACGATCAGGAGCGAGTCGCCTACATGGTACGAAGCGCTCCGGGGCGGCGTGATCGCGATCTGGTCGAACGTGATCGCGGTCGTGCGCTCCGACAGTCGCGGGATCGCCGGAACCGCGGTGTTCCCGAGCACCCTCCCATACGGCAGCCTCTCGTTTTCTGTCAGGAACCCCGCCGCATAGAACTCGCCGCGCCGCACCGGCCGGTACGGCTGGTCGGCGTAGGCGCGCAACACGTCTCGCTCTTGATCCGACCTCGTGCGGCGCCGCTCGAAGATCGTCTGGTACCCTCCGGTCGGCTCGTTGGGGGGTGGGGGAGGCGCTTCCACCACCTGCGCGGTGTCGGCCCGAACGGTGTCCGCACCAGCGATCTGCGGCGGGCTCACGGCGGTCGTGTCGGCCGACTCCGGTGCCCGGGCTACCCCGAGCACCGAGGCGAGGTTCAGCGCCTCGCCCGGGTAGATCCAGTGCGGGTCCTCAACGACGTTGGTGTTGAGCCGGTAGATCTCGGGCCAGAGCAGCGGATCGTTGAAGTACTGCTGCGCGATGGACCACAGGGTCTCGCCCTGCACCACCACGTGGGTAGTGCTGCCCGGTTCCTGTTGGGGGGCGGCGGGAGAGGGTGCGGCCCGGCCGGTGTCCTGCGCGGGCTTCGAGGTGTCGGGCCGAGCCTGCGTGGTGTCCTGCGCCCGAAGCCCGGGCGCCACCACGCCCACCCCCCCCATCCCCACGAGCAGCCCTGCCACAAGGGCGAGCAGGGCTGCTCGATCAGAACGGCAAGTCGTCGTCCTCTTCACCCAGCGCCTCGGGGAATGTCTCGAGCGACTCCGCCTTGCCCTCAGGCGCCGCCTTGGCAGCGACCTTGGCCCGGACTAACTCGCCCGCTTCGCTCCCACCCCCCCCTGCCCCCCCACCCCCGCCCCCACCGCCTCGGGACGAGAGCAGGACCACCTCGCGGCCGATGATCTCCGTGACGTAACGAGTCTGCTTTTCGCGATCTTCCCAGGTGCGGTACTCTATCCGCCCTTCGACGTAGATCCGGTCGCCTTTCTTCATGTACTTCTCGGCCAGATCGGCCAGCTGGCCGCCCTTGTTGTTCCACAGGACCACCCGGTGCCACTCAGTCTTCTCCTGCTTTTCCCCGCCTTGCGCGGTCCACTGCCGGCTCGTGGCGAGGGAGAGGGTCGCAACGCGGGAACCGTTATTGGTGCTCCGCACCTCGGGGTCGGCCCCCAAATTCCCGATCAGCATGACCTTATTGAGACTGCGGCTCACTCTAGACCTCCGAACGATGAGCGGGTTGGGGGTCCAAGGATGCCCCACAGTATATGACTCGCAAGTCATTCTGTCAATCAAAGATACGCCGCTCGTGCTAAAGTTTTGCAGACGCCCGCACTGCAGGAATGGCAGCCCTAAGGAGAATGGCGTCCTCGACCGGACGCCGGTAATAGTTCTCGCGCCGCCCGACTTCCCGGAACCCCAGCTGCTCGTACAGGGCTCGCGCCACGGCGTTCGATGCCCGCACCTCGAGATAGACGGCCGTGACGCCCCTCGAGCCGAGCAGCTCGAGGATCGCCCGGCCGAGACCACACCCCACCCCGCGCCGACGGAACTGCGGTGCCACCGCCAGGTTGAGGATCTCCCCCTCATCTGCCGCGCCACGCGCGATCACATACCCCACGATCTCACGCTCCCCGGCGGCGACGAGGAACGGCATGCGCACCGCGACACAGTCTCGGAAGTCGGTTGCAGACCAAGGATCGGAGAACGTGGCCTGCTCGATCGCGACGATGGCGGGGACGTCAGCCGATCGGGCGGGACGGATCTGGTAAGGGGCGGCCGTGACGTGCCTCCCATTTGACCTGCGCTTCGGCAGGGCGTCCGTAGACAGGCTCAGCTGCGAGCGGATCGGGCAGCTCGCGCGCGGCTCCGGCCCGCGCCGCCAGCAGGAGTAGGGATGCGGCGAGCGGGCGCAGCGCGTCGAGCCCTACCGGCGGGGCGCCCGTCCAGCGGCCGACCTCCTCGGCATGCGCCAGAGCGCCGTCGCCGACCGCGACCCGGGGCCGGACGGGCGCGATCCGCACCAGTTCGGCCACGGTGAGCAGGGCTGGAGCGACGAGGCAATCGACCTTGTCCGGCTGAAACCCGTACACCGCGCCGTAGATCTGGCCGCGCAGGGCGTCGAAGCAGGCGGCGACGGGCGACCCGATGAGCTCCGCGGCGCCCAGCGCCGCAGCCATCAGACTTGGCACGGCCGAGATGCCGATCCCGCGCTCGTGCGCCAGGCCCTTCGCCGCCGCCCAGCCGATCCGCAGGCCCGTGAAGCTGCCCGGCCCGTCCGCCACCACCAGCGCAGCAAGGTCTCGAGCCCGCGCCCCGGCGGCGGCGAGCGCCCGGTCCACGAGCGTGATGATCTGGGCCGCGTGCCGGCGCGCCCCCTTCGCCGCCACGACACTCCGGACCTCGCGGGGGCTCCCGGCCGCGGCGCTCGCGATATCCGTGGCCGTATCGATGGCGAGAATCAACCCCTCCACCCGCGCCCCGCCCTCCAATGCGGAATGTGGAATGCGGAGTGCGGAATGTACGGACGAGCGTCGTGTGGCACGACCTCGCCCTTCAATTCCGCATTCCGCATTCCGCACTCCGCACTTTCTATCGTTCCCCACTCCGCACTCCGCATTCGCATCACGGGACCTCCTCCAGCACCCGGATATCCGCTGCCTCCCCGTAGCTTAGTTGGAACTGCCGATCGAGGGGCGGGACCCACGCGCCGGCGCGCTCGGGCCATTCGACCAGGACGATGGCGCCCTCGCGTACCATGTCGTCGAACCCGAGGTCACGGGCCTCGTCGGGCGACTCGAGGCGATAGCAGTCCACGTGGTACACGGGGCGGCCCGCGCGGTCTTCGTAATGATGCACCAGAGCGTAGGTCGGGCTCGTGGCGTGCACGCGCGCGCCCAGGCCCCGGCAGATTGCCTGGACCAGCGTGGTCTTGCCGCTGCCAAGCTCGCCCGACAGCCCGACCACGGCGGGCGCGGCGAGCTCGCGCCCGAGGTCCTCACCGAACCGGTTGAGCTCGTCCGCGCGCAGGCGCAGGGCGCGCCCCATCCGCTTCCGCCCGAAGCTCGAGGATCTGGTCCCGCAACAACGCCGCCAGCTCGAAATCGAGCTCCTCGGCCGCCGCCTGCATCTGCTGCTCCAGCAGCCGGATTAGCGCGTCGCGCTCGCGCGCGTCCGCGGGCCGGCGGACGGCGGCGCTCGCCGCCTTCGCGGTCTTCGCGTCCGCCACGCGTGTGGCAAAGCGCACCTGGTCCACCGACTTCACGATCGAGCGGGGCGTGATGTCGTGCCGTTCGTTGTATTCCTGTTGCAGCCGGCGCCGCCGGTTCATCTCGTCGAGCGCCCGCCGCATCGAGTCCGTCTGCCGGTCGGCGTAGAGGATGGCCCTGCCGTTGAGGTGGCGCGCCGCGCGGCCCACCGTCTGGACGAGGGAGCGGTCGGAGCGGAGGAACCCCTC
>QHVD01000217.1:0-2164 GCA_003222235.1 Gemmatimonadota bacterium
CGGCCGAGCCACTTGCCGCGCGGACGACTGCCGCCTCATCTGACCGGGTACGACCAGCCGATCAACGACATTACCAGGGACGTGCTCAAGAACCTCGAGCACATCGGTGTGGACGTCCTGATTCCTATCGGTGGGGATGACACGCTGAGCTATGGCAAGCGCCTGCACGACGAAGGGGTGAACGTCGTCGCCGTACCGAAGACGATGGACAATGACGTCTACGGCACCGACTACTGTATCGGCTTCAGCACCTGCGTGACGCGCACGATCGAGCTGACGCACCGGCTGCGCACCTCGGCAGGCTCGCACGAGCGCTTCCTGGTCATCGAAGTGTTCGGGCGGTACGCCGGGTTCACGGCGCTCTTGCCGACGATGGCGGGCGCGGCGGATCGTTGCGTAATCCCTGAGCACCCCGTCGATGTCGAGCGCCTGGCGGAGCTCCTCACGCTCGACCGGAACCGGAACCCCAGCCGTTACGCGGTCGTCCTGGTGTCGGAAGGCGCGCGCCTGACCTCGCACGACGACATGAGCTTCGAAAGTGAAGAAGCGGACATGTTCGGGCACCGCAAGCTGGGCGGGATCGGGGACCGGATCGGGGCGGCGCTGAAGGAGTCGTCACCGCGGTATAACCAGGGTCGTCGCATCGATGTGGTCAACCAGCGGCTCGGCTATCTCGTGCGCTCCGGCGATCCAGACGCACTCGATTCGATCGTCCCGATGGCCTTCGGCAATCTCGCGCTCGATCTGGTCGTGAGGAAGCAGTACGGTCGCCTGGTCAGCATCCACCGCGGATTCTACGACAGCGTGCCGCTCTCGAGCGTGACATCGGAGAAGAAAATCGTGGACGTCGCGAAGTACTACAACACCAATCGGCTGCGGCCGATTTACGAGTTCGACGGCGCTCCGCTGTTCATCATGACGAGCGATTGATCGCGATCCTTCAATCACCGAGGGCCCGCGCCGGCGCCCTTCAGCAGCAATCCGACGACCCCCGCCGCGACGATGAGCACCGGCTCGGGGATCCTTCTCGGGGCGAGGAGAAGCGCCAAGGTCCCGAGCGCGATCGGCCCGCCAAACCCCAACGTGCCGAGCCGCAGGAAGTAGAAGAGCAACGCCCGGAGGCTAAATCGCTCCGGGACGCTCTGTGGGGTGGCCCCACTCACAGGCAAATCCATTGACTATAACAAGTGTATCAATGCATAATTCTCGCGGCAAGGTCCGGCCGGGAATCAACAAAGAGGAGGAGGCATGCGCGAGCAATTGGAGTGGCACGCAGGCTCTCTTGGTCGCTTGGACGGTCGGTGGGTGTTGGGTGTGAGTTCCGTTGTTCCGGCGCTCATGCTCATGGTCGCCGCGTGCTCGCAGGGAAGGGGAGCAGGGCGGCGGGCGTACGCGGCCGACTCGGCAACGCCGAAGCAACCGGAGGAGCAGGCGCCCGGACCGTTCGCGCCAATCGACTGGAGTCGGGTGGGCGAGGCACTGGGGAAGCCCGGAACACTACAACCGGACGGGGCCTACAAAGCCGGTTTGCCGCGCGGCGACTTGCACGTCACCGCGGGGGAAGTGGCGGTGAAGCCCGCCCTGGCGCTCGGCTCCTGGGTCGCGTTCAAGCAGGTGAGCGATACCGAGGCGATGCTCATGGGCGACCTCGTGCTCCTCGAGTCCGAGGTTGGGCCCGTCCTCGGCAAGCTGCAGGAACAGGGTATCGAGCAGACCGCCCTCCACAACCACCTGCTGCACGAGACGCCCCACGTGATGTACATGCACATCGGCGGGCGCGGCGCGCCGGCGAGGCTCGCGGCAGCGGTCCACGCCGCTCTGGCCCTCACCAGGACGCCGTTCGGCGCACCTGCAGCGGCGCCTGCCGCACGCCTCGGCATCGACACGGCGCAGATTGGCCAGATCCTCGGGCATCACGGGAGGGTGAACGGCGGTGTGCTCCAGGTGGGCGTGCCGCGGGCGGAGCAGATCACCGTAGACGGCATCGAGATCCCTCCGTCCATGGGCCTCGCGACGGCGATCAACTTCCAGCCGACCGGTGGCGGCAAAGCGGCGATCACCGGCGACTTCGTCTTGGTCGCGAATGAAGTCAATGCGGTGATTCGGGCGCTGGGCGACAACGGCATCGCGGTCACGGCCGTCCACAGCCACATGTTGGCGGACA
>QHVD01000217.1:2204-4661 GCA_003222235.1 Gemmatimonadota bacterium
GAGGCTGGCGCACGGGCTCCGCGCGGCGTTGGACAGGATGAACGTCAAGAAAGCCGGCTAGGCGCCTGCCGTCTTGCGCTCTCGCCGCGCCGAGTCGATGATTGGGCATCTCCCATGCCCACGACGCCCACCAACGGTAAGATCTGCTACGTCGAGATTCCCGCGCTCGACATCCGGCGCTCCGCCGACTTCTACGCGAAGGTCTTCGGCTGGCGCATCCGAAAGCGGGGCGATGGCAGTACCGCGTTCGACGATGCCACCGGCGCGGTGAGCGGAGCCTGGGTGACGGGCCGCAAGGCGTGGCCCGAGCCGGGCCTTCTCTTGTACGTCATGGTGGACAGCGTGGCCGCGACCATTGACGCCGTCGTGGCCAACGGCGGCGTGCTCGTGCAGCCGATCGGCGCCGACGCCCCCGAGACCACCGCGAGGTTCAAGGATCCCGCGGGCAACGTGGTTGGGTTGTACCAGGAGCCAGGCCGCTAACAGCTTCCGCCGGCAGCTTCGTCTTGCTTCGGATCGTGTGAGTCATTCGGCGCCGGGGACCGGCAGTGTCTGTCCTCTTCCGGAGCGCCCCCGATCGCCTCAGATACGCGCACCCGCCGGCGTGCTGGTCCCGAGATCACATTTGCCGCGACGTTGATCGTGCTGTTCCTCACGGCGCAATTGACGGATCAGTGGCTGTTCCACCACTTCGCTTACCCTGCGATCTATGACCGCGGCTGGGGCCGCATGCTGCGCCTTGCCGGGTACGTGCCCGTGTGGGGCATCGTCGCGCTCGCGCTCGTGCTGCACGATGGGGCGCCGCGACTGCGGGCGGTGCTTCGGCAGGCAAGCCGGCGTGGGCTGTTGCTGTTGGGGTCCGCCGCCTCGGCCGGGATCGCAGCCGAGGTCCTGAAGCTCGTGTTGCGGCGCGAGCGGCCGGGCCTCGCGGACGGCGCCCATGTCTTCCGGGCCTGGTCCGATCGACCCTTTTCGAGCGCCCAGCTCGGGCTGCCGAGCAGTGAGACCGCGGTGGCCTTCGCGGCCGCAGCGGTAATGGCCCGGCTGTTTCCGCAAGGCTGGATCCTGTGGTACGGCCTCGCCTTCGGATGCGCACTGACGCGGGTGGCGAGCGGGGCCCACTTCATGAGCGACGTCGTGCTCGCGGCGTTGGTGGGATATGTCGTGACATTGATTGTCTGGCGGCGCGGCGGCTTCGTTCGTGACGCGCGCGTATGATCATTCCGTACCCGCGCATCCCTCCGGTCCTCGTTCGCGTCGGTCCGTTCGCGGTGCGCTGGTACGGCGTCATGTATCTGGTGGGCTATTTCGTCGGCTACCGGATCATGCGGGCGCGGATCGAGCGAGGCCTGATATCGTTGACCCGACGTGACCTTGACTCGCTGATCGGCTACCTCCTGGCCGGAATGGTCCTCGGGGCCCGCCTGATGTACGCCATCGTCTACGAGCCGGGGCACTATCTGGACGACCCCGCCGAATTCGTTCGGATCTGGCACGGCGGCCTGTCGTTCCACGGAGCCCTGATCGGGATGGCGATCGCGGCCGGAGCGTTTGCGCGCGTCCACCGCGTTCCGTTCTGGCAGGTCGCCGACACCCTGGCCTTGGCGGGCACACCCGGCCTGTTCTTCGGGCGTATCGGCAACTTCATCAACGGGGAGACGGTGCCATGGGCGATGGTGTTCCCGGCCGACGCGCAACAGCTCCCGCGACATCCCTCACAGCTCTACGAGGCGATCGCGGAGGGCATCTTCCTCTTCGTCGTGCTGCGGGTGCTCGAGCACCGCGCCGTCACGAGGGGGTCGTACCGGCCCGGCATGCTCGCGGCAGCGTTCCTCATCGGGTACGGCGTGCTCCGTTTTCTGCTCGAGTTCACGCGCCAACCCGACGCGCAGCTCGGACTCGTGCTGGGGCCGTTGAGCATGGGCCAGCTCCTCTCCAGCGCCATGCTGGTCGCCGGATTCGCGCTGCTCGGATTCGTGCTCACCGCGCGCCGCGCGGCTCCGCGCCCGGGACACGCCGCGTCGGTGCCGGACGCACCCCACGACACCGCGGTATGACATCGACATCGTAATCGGGTATCGCCCCAACACCGTACTGAAAGGGGTCGTTGGGAGTTGCGACGGGTGATCGCACGGGCTGAAGCCCGGCCTCGGCTGCGGGGTCCGTCCTGAAGGACGGGGGGGGGGCGCCACAGCGTCCTTCAGGACGCGCTCGGGCCGAGGGCGCCCTTCAGGGCGTCCAATAATCAATCCACGTGGGGACTCTTGGGGGGTCTTTCAGTACGCTTCTAGCGTCATGAGCCGCGTCGAACCGCGCGTCGCGGGCGCGACGGTGTCCGCTTCAGGCGTGCCTCAGGGAGACGCGGGGGCCGCGCACCCGCCTCGAGTGCAGTCGCGATTCTCGCGCACTGCTTCAGGAAATCCGCGAGCGGCGCCCACCTCCCCTAGACCAGGACCC
>QHVD01000217.1:4702-17445 GCA_003222235.1 Gemmatimonadota bacterium
GTCCGGCCTGGCGGCGGGTCCGTAGCGAGTGCCCGCTCGTGCTGGCCGCGGGCACGCTCCGCCGCCGCGGCGGCCGCGGCATCGGCGAGCTCGGCCCCGGCCAGCTGGAGATCGCGCAGCTCGCCGAGGAGCGTTTGCAGCGCCTTCACGCGCGCGACGACCGGTCCCGCCCGTGGCTCGAGCTCGACGACCGGCTCGAGGAGATAGCGAAGCCGCTTGGCCGTGATTCTCGCGCTGTGCGCCGGGACGTCGTCCGTGGCCGACCGTAACGCCGCCAGCTCCTGCTCGAACACGGCCGCGTGCTCGGAGATCAGGGTCGCGAGGACGCTCCCGTAGCTCGGCCCGTCCGGCGCGCGCTTTGCCGCGATCGCGAGCGCCTTGCGCAGCCGCCGCTCGAGGTTGCCGAACCCCGGGACGACGTCGCGCCGGAGCTCTTCGTACACGCGATCACGACGCGCGGCCAGTCGGGCGTGCAACCAGGGCAGGCCGGCCCGCTTGGCGGGCGGGACCTGCGTTTCCAGGTCCCTGGCCCAGGTCGCGAGCACTTCCGCATCCCGCCCCGCCGTGGTCGCCCGGGCGAGATCGCGCAGGTCCGTGCGGACCTTCTTCGGAATCGCCTGATCGAGGTAGGCCCGGAAGCCGCGGAGCGTACTGCGCATCCTGCGGAGCGCGACGCGGAAATCGTGCAGGGCTTCGTTATCGGTCCGCTCCCGCACGCGCTGCTCGGCCGCGTGGGCGGCGTCGAGCAGGTTGAGCGCGACGCGGGCCGCGGCGCGGGCGGCCGGGGCGCGGAGCAGGGCGACGCGGTCTTCAGTCACGGCTCGGGTCGAGGCGTCGCAGGTGTTTGGGGCCGAGAAACCAGTCGAGCACGCCGGCGCCGCGCTCCACCCGGCCGGGAAACTCGATCAGGCAGGCAGCGCCCTTGCGGAACTCCAGGAACGGCCGGTCGGCGCCCGACAGCAGGGCGCTGACCAGGCGGCTGAGATCGGGTTCGTGCCCCACGATCGCGCTCGTGCCGTTGACGGCCAGCCCGGCGAGCCAGCCGATCACGCGGTCGAGCGGTGTGCCCGGCGCGAGCTCCGGAACCCGCTCGACCTTGAGATCGCCGTAGGCTCGGGCCACGATCGTCGCCGTGTCGAACGCGCGCTTGAGGGGGCTCGAGGCGAGCAGCGCGAGGTCCTCGACGAGCTGCCTCAGCCCCTCGGCGGCCCGCTCCATCTTGGCCCGCCCCTCGGCGGTGAGCGGCCGGGTGGCGTCGTCCGCGTGGGCGTATTCCTGGCGATCGACGGCGATGGCGTGGCGAATGACGAGCAGCCGCATTCGCGCCGGACCTAGTGCCGCTTGCGGGCGCGCTCGAGTCCCGGGGAAGAGGGCTCCGCGCGGGCTCCCGCGGCGCGCGGGCGTCGCGTGATCGGCTTGAACGGCGGCCGCGATCCGCCGCCGTCCCGCGCCGCTTCGCGCGCCAGATTTTGGAGCGCGACCTGGCTGCGCACGACCGACTCGCCCTCGCGCGGCGCGCGCCGCTCGTAGGTGCCGTCCGCGCGCAACTCCCGCGCCTTCACGTTGTCGGCGAGCGACAGCGCGAGGATTTCGTTCACGATCCGGTCCTTGAGCTTCGCGTCCGTCACCGGGAAGACGGTCTCGATGCGTCGCCAAAAGTTGCGCGGCATCCAGTCGGCGCTCGCCAGGAGGACCTCGGGATCGCCCGCGTTCTCGAAATAGAAAACGCGGCTGTGCTCCAAGAACCGGTCCACGATGCTCGTGACGCGGATCGTATCGGAAACGCCGGGGAGCCCGGGACGCAGACAGCAGATCCCGCGGATGATCAAATGGATGGGCACGCCCCCCTGGGATGCGCGGTACAGGGCGTCGATCACGGAGGGCTCGACCAGCGCGTTCATCTTGACGATGATCCGGGCGGGCCGCCCGGCGCCGCCGTTCTTCACCTCGCGCCCGATCAACTCGATGATCCGCTCCCGCAATCCGAGCGGCGCCACGAGCAGCCGCTTCCACTGGTACCCCTCGGCGTATCCGGTGAGGAGGTTGAACAGGGCGCTGGTGTCCTCACCGAATGCCTGATCGCTCGTGAAGAGGCCCAGGTCGGTGTAGACGCGGGCCGTGGTGGGGTTGTAGTTCCCGGTCGAGAGATGCACGTAGCGGCGGATCTGGCCCCCCCCCCCCTCGCGGCGCACCACCAGCCCGGCCTTGCAATGCGTCTTCAAGCCGACGACGCCGTAGACGACGTGCACGCCGGCCTCCTCGAGCGCGCGGGCCCACACGATGTTGTTTTTCTCATCGAACCGGGCCTTGAGCTCCACGAGCGCGGTCACCTCCTTGCCGTTCTGGGCGGCACGAGCCAGCGCGGAGATGATCGGACTCGGACCGCTCGTGCGATACAAGGTCTGCTTGATCGCGAGGACATCCGGATCGTTCGCCGCGCGCTCGATGAAATCCGTGACGCACCCGAACGACTCGTACGGGTGGTGCACGAGCACGTCGTGCGACCGGATGACCTCGAAGGGGTCGCCGTCCTGGGCGAGGACAGGCGGCACGCGGGGTACGAGCGGCTCGTCGCGCAGCACGTCGAACCCCTCCAGGCGGTGGAGCGCGAGCAGCGCGGTGAGATCGAGGGGGCCGTCGACGCGATAGACGTCGGCGGCCGCGAGCTTGTGCTCATCGGTCAGCGTCGCGATGAAGTCGTCGTCGGCATCGGCGGTGACCTCGAGACGCACGGGATCGCTGCGGATACGTTGCCGCAGACTTTCTTCGATCATCGCCAGCAGGTCCTGGGCGTCCTCCTCCTCGAGCGTCAGATCGGTGTTCCGGGTGATCCGAAACACGGCGTGCCGCACGACGCGCATTCCCCTGAACAGTCCCTCGAGATGGTTGGCGACGATGTCCTCGAGCAGGATGAAACGAACCCGGCCGGGCGCCCGGGAGACCACGACCACTCGATCGAGCACCGCCGGGACCTGAACCACGGCGAAGCGACGGCGGGGCGTCGCGCCGTTCGGGCGATCGATCAGGAGGGCGATATTGAGCGTCTTGTTGTGAACGTGGGGGAACGGGTGCCCCGGATCGATCGCGAGCGGCGTGAGCACCGGGAAGATGCTCGACTGAAACAGCGCGTCGACCGTTTGCCGCTCGGCGTCGGTGAGCCCGCCGTACGCGATCCGCTCGATCCCCTGCGTCGCAAGACCCGGGAAGACGTGCGTTTGCAGGATCCGGTATTGCTCGGCGACGAGCGCGTGCGCGCGACCCGCGATCGCGGCGATCTGCTCGGCCGGAGACATGCCGTCCGCGCCAAAGTCCTGCGGCTCCACGCCGGCGTACGCCTGCTGCTGCAATCCCGCCACTCGAATCTCGAAGAACTCGTCGAGATTGGAGCTGAAGATGGCGAGAAACTTGAGACGTTCCAGCCAGGGATTGGACGGATCCGCCGCTTCCTCGAGCACCCGGGCGTTGAACTCGAGCCACGACAGCTCGCGGTTCAAGTAATGGTCGCGCGGGAACGCGGGCAGGCCGGGCTGCGTCATGCTGCGCCCCCCTTCCGTCCGGCGGGCGCCGGCCGCTCGGCGGCGTGCCCCGGGCGCGACCAGGCGAGGGTCAACTCGCTCCGGAACGCCCGCTCGAACAGGTCGGCCTTGCGCTGCGCGTCGTCCAGCTCGATGGCCGGGTCGCGCGTCGCGGTCACGCGCACACGCACCCGGCCCTCGCCCGTCCGGCAGCGCACGCCCGTGACAACCTGCGCATGCGTCCGGTCGAGGCCGTCGGCGACGCGCAGGATGCCGCTCAGCCGCCGTACGAGGCGTCGCTCCCCCCGGTCCAGCCGAGCGAAGTTGCGGTGGCGCCGTTTCGGAAACGCGCGCCGGTGGTAGCGCGCCACGTTGGCGATCAGCTCGATCTCGCGCGCCGAGAAGCCGTGCAGATCACCATGCATGATCAGGTGGTAGGCGTGCTTGTGGTGCTTCTCGTGATTGATCAGATACCCCACGTCGTGCAGCAGCGCCGCCGCCTGCAGAATGTCCCGCCCGGGTGGCGGGAGGGCGAAGGCGTCGCGCAGCGCGTCGAACAGCCAGCCGCAAACCTCCGCCACGTGCTCGCAGTGCCGCTCGTTGGAGCGACACTGGCGGGCAAACCGGCGCGCCGCTTCTAGCCGGGTCGTGGCGGGCGCAGCCGGCGCGACCACGCCCGGAAGATCCTCGATCATCGACAGCAGCACGCCATCCCGGATCCCTCGCTCGTTCACGAGCACGCGCAGCGTGCCGAGCCGCCTGGTCAGACGTGCGACGACCGCCACCCCCGCGACGATGATGTCGGCCCGCGTCGGGTCCAGCCCCGCCATCTCGCGGCGCGCCGCGAGCGGGCTCTCCCGCAGCCGATCGAGCAGCCGCACCAGCTCCGCCCGGCTGAGCGTGTAATCGCGTACCGGCGTAATGCGTCCGTCGCGCTCCGCCTGCGCCATCGCGGCGAGATTCGTGAACGTGCCGCCGCTGCCGATCATGACCTCCGCGGCGAACGGCGGCGCGCCGATCGCATGGTCGATTTCCTGATCGATGGCGCGCCGCAGCTCCTTCCAGTCCCGGTTCTTGAGGGGATCGGATCGCACGTAGCGCTCGGTCAGGCGAACCGCGCCGAGCGGCAGGGAGTGCAGCTGCTCGATGACGCCGCCGGCGGCCAGAATGACCTCGGCGCTCCCTCCGCCGATGTCCACGATCGCCGTCAGACGATCGTCCAACCGGTAATGCCGGGCGACGCTCTTGAAGACGAGCCTCGCTTCTTCCTCGGGGGAGACGACCTCGACGCGGACGCGAAGGCGTCGCCAGGCTTGCGCGCAGAACTCAGGACCGTTCGAGGCTTCGCGAACGGCGCTCGTGGCGATGGCGCGGAGATCCTGGACCCCGAACCCTTCGGCGATGGCCTTCATCCTCCCGAGCGTCTGGAGCGAGTGCTCCATGGTCTCGGTCGCGAGCTTTCCGGTTTCGGCGAGGCCCCGGCCGAGTCTCGTCATCTCGCGATCTTCATCGAGCACGCGATACGTGCCGTCCGGCTGAATCTCCGCGACCACGAGCCGCACGGAGTTGGTGCCGATGTCTACGGCCGCGAGCCGGGGGAGCGCACTCCGTTCCGGAACGGCCGCGGTGGGCGGTGCGCTCGTCGGCTCCGTGGCTTCAGCGACAGCACGTGTCGTGATCATTCGATCCAGCGTGGGCTGGGGGACCAAGAAGGCCGGAAATCTACACCGTTGCGGGCAAGACTGGAGCGTAACCGTTACCAACGTGCATCGGGGCGGCGCCCGCACGTTCCGCGCCATGGTCTAACGGTCTGGCTGCAGCGAACTTCCATGCGCCGCGGCGCACCGGTGCGCGGCGCAGTAGCTTCGCCCGTAACCTTTTCTAGAGGAGCGCGGACGAGATGAAGCTGCGCGACAAGCTGGTCGTCCCTCCGCGGAAGCCGGTCACCCTCGCCGATTGGGATCCCGGCGACACGCACGGGTTCGACAAAGAACCGGCGATCGAGAAGATCGAGACGAGTATCGCGCGCCTCGACGAGCTGCAGTACTTGATGTACGCCGAGCACCGGCGCGCGTTGCTCGTCGTGCTCCAGGGGATGGACGCCGCGGGTAAAGATGGAACGATTCGTCACGTCATGAGGGGCTTCAATCCGCAAGGCTGCCGCGTGACGGCGTTCAAGACGCCCACGGCGGAGGAGGCGGACCACGATTTCCTGTGGCGCGTGCACCGCGCCGTGCCGCCGCGAGGAGACATCGCCATCTTCAACCGATCGCACTACGAGGACGTGCTGATCGCGCGCGTGCGCAAGTTGGTGCCCAAGGACATGTGGTCTCGCCGCTACGACGAGATCAACCGGTTCGAGCAGCTGCTGGCCGAGAACGGCGTCGTCGTCGTGAAGTTCCTCCTGCACATCAGCAGGGACGAGCAGCGACGCCGGTTCGAGGAGCGGCTGCACGATCCCGCGAAGCAATGGAAGCTCTCGCCCGGCGACTTCGAGGACCGAAAGAACTGGGACGAGTACGCCGCGGCGTACGAAGAGGCCCTGGCCCGCTGCAGCACGCCAGACGCGCCGTGGTTCATCGTGCCGGCGAACAAGAAGTGGTTCCGCAACCTCGCGGTCTCGCACATTCTCATCGAGACGCTCGAGGCCCTCGACATGCGATTCCCCAAGCCGTCGTTCGACGTATCGGGGATCGAGTTGGCCTGACGGGGTCCACCGACCCGCTCTCGTGACTCGCCGCACTGTGCCGTCCGGGGGGCGGGGACTATTTTGGCGACATGGGCAATCGAGGCTCGGCTCAGCGCACGGTGATCGCCGTCGCGCGCCGCGCTTGGCGCGCGCTCGGCCGGCTGCTCCGCGCCTGGCGCGGCCGACCAGGCCCATCGCTCGACGTCGGCCTGCCGCAGTGGGCGGAGGTGGACAAACGACGCCGCGCGCATATCCGGCGCGTCGCGGCGCTCGTGGAGCGGTGGGCCGAGGAGATGGAGGTCCCCAAGCGAGAG
Organism: Gemmatimonadota bacterium; assembly: GCA_003222235.1. Classification (GTDB taxonomy): domain Bacteria; phylum Gemmatimonadota; class Gemmatimonadetes; order Gemmatimonadales; family GWC2-71-9; genus AG12. The sequence continues at coordinate 11,221 of QHVD01000217.1, forward strand.
CGCGCCCGCTGGCTCAGGGCCGTGTGGCTGCACGACGCGCTGCGCGACGCCCGGCTGCCGAAGGGAACGACGCACGGCGCCGCCGCGGCCGATCGCGCCGCCCGCCAGGGCGAGTCCGACGCCGGCGTGCTCGATGCCGTCCGCTATCACTCGATCGGGTACGCGGGCTGGGACGCCGCCGGCCGGATGCTCTACCTCGCCGACTATCTGGAGCCCGGCCGCCGGGGCCGCCGCAAGACACGCGCCCGGCTCGCCGAGCGCGTGCCGCGCGATCCTGACCGAGTGCTGCGCGAAGTGGTCAAGCAGCAGATACGCGGCCGGCTGCGCGCCGGCCGGACGATCCATCCCCTCACGCTCGAGTTCTGGAACTCACTCGACGGAGACTGAAGCGGCTCTACACGGCGGCGCCGTCGCGGGCTCCTCCCACCGATCTGCGTAGCGGCGGAACCTGAGCCCAGGCGAGAATTGCCTAATGACCGGACGCGGGCGGTCCGTCTTGAAAGACCCGGGGGGGGGGCGCACCGGCGTCCTTCAGGACGCGCCCGGGCCGAGGCCGCCCTTCAGGGCGTCCAATAATCCAGGTCGGGACTCTTCAGGGGCGGCCGGGAACTTTGCGGCGATCTAGTGCATTGATGAATCGTACAGCGATGACCGATTGGGTCATGAGTACTCACTGACGCCGCATGGAGCCCAGCAGCGGCGTCCGTTTCACTCGGGGCGTTTGGGCCCCGTTGAACCCTGTTTTCGTGGAGGCTGTCATGTTGCGACGCTTCATCTTTTCCAGCACCGTCGCGCTGTTCGCGGCGGTGACCCCTGCAGCGCTGTCCGCACAGGCGACCGACCTCGTCCGCGGCGTCGGGCGTTCCAGCTCGGGCCGCGTGACGGTCGGCGGCTCGTTCGGCGGTCTGTCGGGCGCGGCGAATCTGAACGACGCCGGCACTGCCGACTGGCGGATCGGCTGGGCCGCGTCCGTCGACGCGACGGCGTGGCTCACCAACAACCTGGGCGTCCGCGCGACCGGCGGTTGGGCGCAGGATAGCCTGCGCGGCGCCGCCCTCACCGGCCGGGGGAAGTTCAACAAGTTCACCTACGACGCGGCTCTCGTGCTGCGCTATCCCATCCAGACCGGTTCCGCCACCCTCAGTCCCTACGTGCTGGGCGGGGCGGGCGCCATCAGCGTGCATCAGCTCGGCGCCAGCGACACCTGGTCCAAGTTCGCCGGCAACTTCGGCGCGGGAGTCGAATACCGCCTGGGCCGCGTCGGCATCCGCGCGGAGGGGCGGGACCTGGTTTACAAGTTCGACCGATACGGCTTCGACAAGACGCAGCACGACATCGCCTGGCAGGGCGGCGTGACGTTGTCGTTCTGACCGGTCGTCACCCTGGCCGGTGTCGCCGCGCCGGCCAGGGTGCATCCCCCCCTACACAACGAGGTAATTGAAATGCGCTACCTGGTACTCGCAGGCAGGGTCCTGTATTCGGCGATCTTCATCATGGGCTCCCCGGGACACTTCACGCAGCAGTACGTCGGCTACGCCGCCCAGCAGGGGGTACCGGCGGCGCGGGTATTGGTGCCGCTCTCCGGCCTGATCGCTCTCGCCGGGGGACTGAGTGTGTTGCTCGGCTACCGGGCGAAGGTCGGCGCGTGGCTCCTGGTCGTGTTCCTGGTGCCGGTCACGCTCGCGATCCACAACTTCTGGGCGGTGCACGATCCGATGGCGGCGCAGATCCAGCAAGTCATGTTCATGAAGAACCTCTCGATGCTGGGCGCCGCGCTGCTCATCTCCTACTTCGGCGCCGGGCCGCTCAGCTTCGACGCCCGGCGGGCGAAGGATTTCGATCGCGCCGCTGTCGATCGCGCCGCTTGACCGGCGAGCCCGGCGGCGCGTAAGATTGGTGAAGCAATGAACAAACCGCGAGGGAAGGTCGCACGCCGCGCTGCTCCCAACGCCCTCGTGTTCTCCTTACTAGAGACCGCGGAGGCGGTGGAGGCGAGACTGGAAGCGGCCCTGAGCCCCACCGGCCTGTCCATGGCGAAGCTCGCTGTGCTTCACGTCCTGGTTGAGGCGCAGGAGCCCCTGCCGCTGTCCGATCTGGCCGAGCGCCAGCACTGTGTGCGTTCCAACATCACCCAGCTCGTCGACCGGCTCGAGAAGGACGGGTTCGTACGCCGCCGCGCGGACCCGGATGATCGACGCAGCGTGCGCGCCGTGCTCACCGCGGCGGGGGAGCGTGCGCACGGCCAGGGGATGCGGGCCCTCGCCGCGGAGCAGCGGGCCATCATGAGCTCGCTCGGCGCCGGAGACGCCGCAGCCTTAAAGGGGGTCCTCGAACTGCTAGCCCGGTGAGGATCAGGCGCGTCCCGGCTCCAGGGCGAGCGCTGCGGCTCTGCTGCGGCGCTCGCCCCTCAGAGCGGACAGCGCGCGCTCCAGATCTCGACGATCTGCACCCAGCACCAGGTTGGCCACCTGCCGCTCGACCGCGGCGAGCCGTTCGGCACCTGCCCGGTGGCGCTCCCGGCCGACGGTCGTGATCGCGATGCCGGCCTGGCGTCGCACCAGGCCCCGGGCTTCCAGCCGGTCCAGCAGTTGACGGACCTCCGGCGGTGTCCAGCCCTTGCGCGGGGCCAGCTCGCCGGGCGGCAGGGGATGGCCCGCGTTCACCAGCTCGCTCAGCACGCCGTACTCCGCAACCGAGAGCCCCGCCTCGCGCAGCGCGCCCGCGAAGGACTCCTCCAGGGCGCGCGCCGTATGGAGCAGGGTCCATAGCAAATCGCTCACCGGTAGCTCCTCGCCACTGAGACTCCTACGAAAGCCACCCCCGCGGCATCGGGTGCCCGCCGTGTCGCCATTCTCGACTTCAAGCGACCGTGACGTGTTCGGCCATCCCCCCCCCCCCCCCCCCCCCCCCTCCGTGATATCCGGGCTGTCATGGGGCCTCCGGCAGGGGCTGCGGGCTCCCCCGGCACCGTCGGCGAGCGAAAACGCGCATGGCCTTCCTCACGGGCAACAAGAAACAGCTCATCCATCGCATCGCGGGAATTGAAGGGCACGTCGGCTCCCTCAAGCGCCTGTTCGACGAGGACCGGGAGTGTCTGGAGATCCTCATGCAGATTTCCGCCATTCGGTCGGCGATCGATCGCCTGTCGCACGCGATCTTCGAGGAATTCGTCGAGGCGACGCTTCAGAACATCCATACCGACGAGGAGCGCTCCGCCGCCATTTCCGAGATCCGGGCGGCGATGGAGACCCTCAAGTAGCGCGGGGCCACGTTCACCGGGGTCGTCATGATCTCTATCACGGGACAGGCGTTGACGCTGGACGACGTCCAGCGCGTCGCGCTCGGGCACGAGCGCGATCTGGTCCTCTCCCCGGAGGCCAGGGAGAAGGTGAGCCGCTCGCGCCGCTTCGTAGAAGAGTTGCTCCAGGAAAACGAGCGCATCTACGGCGTAACACCCGGATTCGGGCGCCTGTCGGAGGTGTTCATCCAACCCGTCCGACGCAAGGAGCTGCAGCTCAACCTCATCAGAAGCCACGCCAGCGGCGTCGGCCAGCCGCTCAGCCCCCCCGAAGTCCGCACGATGATGCTGCTCAGAGCGAACTCGCTCGCCCGTGGTGACTCAGGGTGCCGGGTGGAGGTCGTGGAGCGGTTGCTCGATTTCCTGCGGGTGGGCATCCATCCCGTCGTACCGGAAATCGGCTCCGTCGGCGCCAGCGGGGACCTCGCGCCCCTGGCGCACGTGGCGCTGGCGCTGGTGGGTGAAGGCGACGTCGAGATGAATGGGTCGGTGATTCCGAGCCGGGATGCGTTGTCACGATCCGGTCTGGAGCCGATCGAGCTCCTGGCGAAGGAGGGATTGGCGCTCATCAACGGGACCCAGGCCACCACCGGGCTGGGGGTCCTGTCGCTCCTCGCCGCCGAGCGAGCCGTTGAGACCGCGGAGGTCGCCGGCGCGACGAGCCTGGAAGGGCTGCGTGGAACGCCGGAGCCGTTCCGTCCGGAGGTCCAGGAGGCCCGGCCGCATCCGGGACAGATCGCGAGCGCGCAGCGGCTGCGCGCCCTGTTGGCCGACTCCGAAATCAGGGAGTCTCATCGCTACAACGACCCGCGAGTGCACGACGCCTACTCCTTACGGTGCATGCCGCAGGTCCACGGTGCCGCCCGCGGCGCTTTGAGCTACGTGCGGCAAGTCCTCGAAATCGAAGTGAACAGCACCACCGACAACCCACTGATCTTCCCGGATGCCGGGGTCGTGCTCAGCGCGGGCAACTTTCATGCGCAGGTGGTCGCACAGGCATTGGACTTCCTGGCGATCGCCGTGGCCGATGTCGCGAGCATCAGCGAGCGGCGTGTCGAACGCCTGTTGAATCCGGACCTGTCGGGGCTGCCCGCGTTTCTTGCACGGGATCCGGGAATCGAGTCGGGGTTCATGATCGCCCAGGTTGCCGCGGTCGATCTGCTGGCCGAGATGCGGGTGCTGGCCCACCCGGCCAGCGTGGACTCGGTGCCGACAAGCGGGAATAAGGAGGACCATGTCTCCATGGGGATGGCGGCCGCGCGCAAGGCACGTCGCGCGGTTGAATGTCTCGAGTACGTTCTCGCGATCGAGCTGCTTTGCGCGACGCAAGCGCTCGAGTTCTTGAAACCGCTTCGTCCGGGGCGAGGCGTCCGGTTGGCGTATACCTGCGTCCGGCGGCAGGTCGGGCCCCTGGAGGGCGATCGAGTGCTCACGCCGGACATCGAACGCCTGCGGCAGATGGTGCACGCGGGAGAGTTCGTGACGCTCGCCTTCGACGAAGGGGAGCAGGTCGTGGTCCCCCGCGGAAGGCGGGCCAAGGACCATCGCTAGTCACGGTCCGCCGGCCCGCAGCTGCGCGAGCCTCGCCTGCTGCTCGGCCGTGAGCTGGTTCTTGATCTGGATCAAGAGACCGATGTGCGCGCGCTTCACCTCGCGCTCGACGGCAAGCACCTTGTCGATCTGCGCCAGCGCCGCCGCCTGATCCACCAACGGCTTGTCGAGCAGCTCCCCGAATCGCCCGGTCTCCTCCTGCATCTGCCATTGCAGGTCGAGGACCTTCCCCTGGAAGTCCTTGATCGCCCGCGTGATCGCGGTGCGCTGCTCCGGTTTGAGCCCGATGGCCTGTTGCTGCTGCATCACGAGCTCCGGCGGGAACAGGTACCGGCTGAGCGGATCGTCCGGGTGAGGCGGGCTCCCCGGCCCGCCGGGGGGCTGCTGGCTCTGCACGCCGGTGACAACGAGCAGGGCGAGCACGACGATGACTGAAAGAGCGCGCTTCATAGGTGAATCCTCCCTCCAGTTGTGAACGTCGGCACCGTGCGCAGGAGCTCGGCGCCCGGGGTCCGAAGCAGGAAGTCCGTCGGTGCTTCCCAGCGGGTCGTGGCGAGGTCCACGAGGGCGACACGCTTCCCGCCCGTGATCGGCCACGCCAGGATGATGAGGGCCAGCGCCGTGGCGGCGACCGCCGCGGTGATGCCCGCCACCCGGCGGCGGGCCCGCCTGATCCGCTCGCGGCGGCGGACGGCGCCCGTGAGCGCGTCGTGAAACTCCGGGGCGCCTGCCGCCGCCTCTCCGCGCAAGGCGCCAAACAACTCGTGCAGCGCTCGATCCCGGTCATCGGTCATTGCTCGGTCTCCTCGAGCATGCGTCGCAGCGCCGTCTTGCCCCGCTCGTAATGGGTGCGGGCCGTGCCCAGCGCCACGCCGAGGACTCCCGCGGCCTCGGCGATCGTCAGGTCCTCGTAGAAGACGAGGTGCAGTACGTCGCGCTGGCGGGCCGGGAGCCGGCCGAGCGCCCGCACCAGCCGCGCCGTTTCCTCGGCGTGCGCAAGCGCCGTCGCCGCGTCGGGCCGGCCGTCCGCCGCCTCCGGCCCGAGCAGCAGGCGCGCCAGGGGCAGCCACCGCCCCAGCGCCGTGCGGCGCCGGGCCTCCCGCGCCGTCCGGCCGATCACCCCGAACACCCAGGTGCGAAAGCTCGAGCGCCTACCGAAGCGCGCCCGGCCGTCCAGGATCTTCAGGTAGCTTGCCTGAAGGACATCCTCGGCCGTGGTACGGTCCCAGCTGCAGCACGAGAGCGCCCACCCGAACGCCGCGGCGTGCAGCTGCTCGAGCTGGGCGGCGAGGTCCTCAGACGACATACGGGGCTCGGTCTCGAGGTCTGGCAGGGGCTGAAAAACCCCCTGAAGAGTCCCGACGCGGATTGATTGG
>QHVD01000489.1 GCA_003222235.1 Gemmatimonadota bacterium
GCACGGCCAGAAGAAAGCCGGCAGTCAGCGTCAGGACGGCGGACATGCGCACACCCGCTCTGAAATCACGCCGCCCGTTCTAGGACGACGCGGTATCCTGCCCTGTCTCGATGGGACTGTCACCACCCCGCGGCGGCGTGGCAGGAACAGCGAGGACGTGCTCGCGCTCCTCGCTCACCACCTCCTCGACCTCGGCGGCGCCTACGGCGATCCGAACGGGGGCGACCCCATTCAGTACGACGAGCTACGCATCGAGCACGACCAGGGCGACGTGGAGATCGTCGTCTACAACCGCGCCATCCTGCTGTTCAGTACCGACAGCGAGGCGATCAGGCGGATTCACCAGCTCTGCTGCCGGCTCGAAGACCTCGCGGCGAGGTGCCGGGAGTCTCCACCGCTGCTCCTTGAGCCCGACCTGGACCTTCGCGAGGCTTATCCCAGTCTGAGTCGATTTCGTCGCGTCACTTCGAGGTCGAGGTAGGTGAGACCGCCCCGATCCCTCGCGCGCACGGCGAGCAGGTTGGTGCCCACTTGCAAGAGACTGTCGGGCACCGCAAAGCTGAAGCTGTCGAGGCTGGGGCATCCCTCGTGAATCTGAAGCCCGTCAGAGACATCGTGACCGTTCACGAAAACCTGCACGTCGTTGTCGACGGTGACATACACTACCACATCGGTCGTCCCGGCCGGCAGTTCCAATGTCTTTCTCACCAGCAGATCGGTCTCCACCGGCCACTCCGTTCTGACGTCGCCCGGGTTGTTGAGTTCGCAGTACCCTTCACGGCTACCGAAACCTGCGTCACCGACGGCGAATGCTGAATCGTCGAAATCCGGTCGTTCGAAACCGATGCCGTCATCGACAGGCACCACTTGGTACTTGTATTCGGAGGCTCCGTACGGAACGACGATCGTCGGGGCGCTCGATGGTGCGGCCGCGGTCCCCAGCGATCCAACGGTGGACAGAACGAACATGATAGTGACGGGAAGCAAAACGCGGCTCACGAATCGTGACCTGTCATTCATGGTGTCCTCGCAGCGTGGATTCCGTCGAGATGATGTTCGCGCAGGGTCCCGTCACCTTAGCGCCCCGGCCACGGCGTCGTCAATGCCCCAGAGCGCGCCATCTCACGTGCTGCCACTCCACGACGTGCCCGTCGGGCTGTAGCACTCCGCTCAACTTTGCCCCGCCACCCGCCGTGGTTCGATCACGTATATAACCCGCACTTCGTCGGGTCGGGGACTGCGGTAGATGTCCATGCCTCGGTACTTCCTCGCGAGCCCGTTGATGTGCTCGACCGCACCGGTCTCGGTGATCTTGATCACGCGACCCCGGATCGACAGGTAACGGTAGGGGTTGTCGGGGTCGAGGATCGAGAGGGCGACGCGGGGATCGCGCCGCATGTTCTTGTCCTTGACGCGTCCGCGCGCCGAGTTGACGCGAATGTACTTGCCGTCGAAGTCGAACCAGACGGGGGTTACCTGCGGACTGCCGTTCGGCAGGACGGTGGCGAGATTGACGAATGCTTTCTTCCTGGTAACGAGATCGAGGAACTCGGGCGGGATGGTGCCTCGGGTGGCGACGTGCTGGGGCGAATGGCCACCACCAGGGGTTGCAGCTTGGACACCGTGATGGCCGAAGCAGGCACATCCGCAAGCGAAGAGGCCGAGTAAAGCGACGGGAAGGACCGCCTGGCGAATCGCTCGGGACGCGATGCTCGTCATTCAGCCTTCGCCTGCTTCGGCGGTCGTCCCGGTCCTCGACGCCCGCGCCGCCGCCGTCTGCGCCCGTTCTTGGCCTTCCTCTTCGGCCCGCCGACTGCGCCGAGCAGCCCCTGGACAGCCTCCTGCA